>CAYVUJ010000001.1:0-26430 GCA_964454825.1 uncultured Lachnospiraceae bacterium
GGATGAGGCGCCGGATATGGACGGGCTTTATCAGGTCGGATGTCTTGCGAGGATAAAGCAGCTCACCAAAACCGACGAGGATTTTCTGCGTATAAGCTGCGAGGGGCTCTGCCGCGCCACGATCTCCCATCTTTCGACGGACAATGAGTATTACCGCGCACAGCTTGTCTCGAAAACGGTCACGCTGGACGAATTTTCCGCCACTATTCGCTCGGAAGCGCTGCGAGATGAATGTGTGCGCTCGATCGAGGGAATACTTCGGTATATCCCGGGTGTGTCAAAGGACGCGCTCAACACGATAAGGTCGATCACAAATCCGGGGCTTCTTGCGGACTACGTGGCGGCGACGATCTTCGTCAGGCCGGAGGATAAACAGCAGGTCCTTTCGGTCTATGAGCCGCTTGAGCGCCTTGAACGCACCCTTTTCCTCATCCGGAGCGAGGAGGAGCTTCTCCGCACAGAAATGCAGATCCACATGAAGGTGCGCGAGCAGATCGACGAAAATCAACGCGACTACTACATGCGCGAACAGCTCAAAGTGCTCCAGAACGAGCTCGGCATGGACGGAGACGAGGAGATCGACGAGTACAGCGCTAAGGTGCGCGACGCGATCCTCCCCGATGAGGTCAGAGAGCGCATGGAAAAGGAGGTCTCGCGCCTTGCAAAGACCGCCTTCGGCTCTCCGGAGGCCGCCGTGATCCGCAATTATATCGACACCGTTCTCGAGATACCGTGGGGCAAGAAGACCGAGGACACGCTCGACGTTTCTCTTGCCCGCAAGATACTCGACGCCGATCACGACGGACTTGACAAGGTCAAGGAGCGCATCTGCGAGTACCTCGCGGTCAAACAGCTCAATCCCGAGCTTCGCAATCAGATCATCTGCCTCGTCGGACCTCCCGGCGTCGGAAAGACCTCACTCGGAGCCTCGGTCGCACGTGCGATGGGACGCGAATATGTGCGCGTCTCCCTCGGCGGCGTGCGCGATGAGGCGGACATCCGCGGGCACAGAAAGACCTACATCGGCTCGATGCCCGGACGCATCATCACCGCGCTGACACAGGCGCACACGCTCAATCCCGTGATATTGCTCGACGAGGTGGACAAAATGTGCTCCTCGGTGCAGGGTGATCCGGAGGCGGCGCTTCTCGAGGTGCTCGACGCGGAGCAGAACAAGTCCTTCTGCGATCATTTCGTGGAGCTTGGGGTCGATCTGTCCGACTGCATGTTTATCTGCACGGCAAATTCTCTCGATCCGATCACCAGACCGCTTCTCGACCGTATGGAGGTCATAGAGCTCTCCACCTACACAAAGAGTGAAAAGACCATGATCGCAAGGCATCATCTCATCCCCAAGCAGCTGAAGCGCCACGGTCTGAACGGCCGCCGTCTGAAAATTACGGATGAGGCGCTGTCGGTCCTTATCGACGGATATACGAGGGAGGCGGGTGTGCGCCATCTCGAGAGGTATATCGCCGAGCTTTGCAGAAAGTGCGCGACGGTGATCATCTCCGGTGAGGCAAAGTCCCTCACCGTAAGCGAGCGCAATATCGAAAAGCTTCTCGGACCGAGAAAGTTCATTGACGACGAGCACGACCGCCGCGATCTTGTGGGCGTCGTGAACGGGCTTGCGTATACGAGTGTCGGCGGAGACATGCTCAAGATCGAGACCGCTGTCATGGACGGCACGGGCAAGCTCAACCTCACCGGCACGCTCGGCGATGTGATGAAGGAGAGCGCCGTGATCGCGCTCAGCTATGTCCGCGCGCACGCAAAACAGCTCGGCGCAGACGGTGAGTTCTACAAAAACAAGGACATACACATACATATCCCGGAGGGAGCTGTGCCCAAGGACGGACCGAGCGCCGGGGTGACGCTTCTTACGTCGCTGGTGTCGGCTCTGTCAGGACGCGCGGTGTGCGCAGAGATAGCAATGACCGGTGAGATCACGCTGACCGGACGTGTGCTTGCGATCGGCGGTCTGAAGGAAAAGAGCGCCGCCGCGTACGCCGCGGGCATCAAGCGTGTAATTATCCCGGCGGAGAATGAGCGGGACCTGAGCGAGCTCGGAGAGGAGGTGCGCTCGGCACTCTCCTTTATTCCCGTGAGAAGCGTCGACGAGGTGCTCGCACTCGCGCTGTGCCCGAAGGAGGATGCGGCGGCAGATGGCAAAGAGGCTCCGACGTGTGTGCCTCAAAAGGAAATAAGGGTGATTCCGGACGCGCCCAAGCCTGCCGCTCCCGGAGTGTACTGCAACTGAGCGGGAGGCATACATACTGCCGCGGCGCGCAGGCGGCGCGGTGCGCCGTATACATCACAGATTCCCGCGAATGCAGGCGGGGCGGCATTCCCCCCGCTGCGCGGTGCGTCTCATGACGGTGTGCCGCACCGGGACAGACGCGCGCCGGAACAAACTTAAAGCGACACGCAAATCGACATACAGACAAAGGGAGTCATTATGAAGATCAACATACAAAATGCCGCGCTTCGGGCTAGCTGCGGCGATGCCCGCCAGTTTCCGGCCGAGCCGCGCCCCCAGGTGGCATTTTCCGGACGGTCGAATGTCGGAAAGAGCTCTCTCGTGAATTCACTGCTCAACCGCAAGTCTCTTGCCCGAGTCAGCGCGACCCCGGGGAAAACGATCACCGTAAACTTTTACGACGTCGATAAGAAGCTCTTTCTTGTCGATCTGCCCGGATACGGCTTTGCCAAGCGGGACAGAAGCGAGCAGGAGAAATGGTCGGCGCTGACCGATGGCTTTTTCACCGCAAATCCGAACGGCGATCTGCTCTGCCTCGTTGTACAGCTTGTGGACAGCCGCATCGGACCGACGGCGGACGACCGGATGATGCTTGGCTTTCTGAATGAGAGCGCCATACCGTATGTCATCGTCGGCACAAAGACTGATAAGCTCAATGCTACCGAGCGCAGAAGGTTCGACGAGCTCATCGCACAGTGCGATGAGGCGCGCGGCGCGCTCGCGGTCATCCCCTTTTCTGCAAAGAACTCAGAGGGCAAGGAGCAGCTCTGGCGTACGATCCTTTCCTCCTGCGAGCTTTTATGACATTGAGAGGAGCAAGCATATGATCTTAAGCATACTCAGAGACGAGGGTCCCTTCGCCGAAAAAATGATGGCCCTCATAATGACCCTGGTGACTGTGCTGATCTCACTCACGGTCCACGAGGTCGCACACGGCTATGCGGCATACAAGATGGGAGACCCGACCGCACGCAATTTCGGCCGGCTGACGCTTGATCCCACAAAGCATCTCGATCCCATAGGAACGCTCCTTATGCTCTTTGTCGGCGTTGGATACGCTAAGCCTGTGCCGGTGAATTCGCGCAATTTCCGAAACCCGAAGCGCGGCATGGCGATCACGGCGGCGGCCGGACCGATCGCGAATTTCCTGCTCGCGTTTTTCGCATCGTTTTTCTACGTCCTCGCAAGCAAGTTCTATCTGGAGATGTGCTTTTCCGGCGCCGATGGCTTTGGCCTGAACGTGCTCCATGTGACCGTGATGTTCTTCTTCTATTTCCACTGGCTCAATCTGTCACTGGCGATATTCAACCTTCTCCCGATCCCGCCGTTTGACGGCTCGCGCCTTGCGTTCGTGTTTCTTCCGACAAAGGTATATTTCGCCGTTATGAAGTATGAGCGCTATATCATGCTTGCGGTACTGTTCATTCTCTGGTCGGGCTTTTCGCTCGGGATCGTCAGCAATGTCGCGAACTTTTTCAGCGATTTGTTCACCGATCTCTGGCTGCTCATCCCGTTTATGAGGACCGTGATATGACACTGTCATATAAGCTTGAAACCTTCGAGGGACCGCTCGATCTTCTTCTCTCGCTTATTTCCAAGAACAAGATCGACATAAACGATATTCCGATCGCCATGCTCTGCGATCAGTATATGGAGTATCTTTCGGCGGCCCAGCGGTTCGACATCGAGCTTTCCTCGGATTTCATCGTCATGGCAAGCGAGCTGATGCTCATAAAAAGCCGCATGCTCCTGCCGCGTGCCGATGAGGAGGAAGAGGACCCGCGCGAGGCGCTTGCCGCGTATATCAGAGAATACAAGCGGGCCAAGGAGGCAAGCTCCATGCTCGGCGAGCTGTTCTCCGTCTACGGCCTGAGAATGGCGAAGGAGACCGATGAGATCAGCGTTGACAAGACCTTTGTGGCAGATCACGACGCCGCTCTTCTCGCAAAGGCGTATAACAGGGTCCTTTCGCAGATAAAGGTCTCCGATACCGAGGCGAAGAAGCGTTTTGAGCCGCTTCTCAAGCAGGCCCAGACCGTGTCCGTCTCCGAGGTGGTGGGGAGCCTTGCAAAAAGGCTCGTCAAAATGCGAAAAATGCAGATAGGCACACTCTTCGGCGAGGCGCGCTCCAAGTCCGAGCTTATCACGATCTTCATGGCGATGCTCGAGCTTCTCAAGTCCGGGCTCGTCACGCTCAGGGAGGAGCATTTCTCCGAGAGCGGTATTATCGACGCGTCAGCCGACGATGTGACCGTTTCCATCGGCGAGGATACGGATATATCGGCGCTCGAGGCTGTCGCCGACAGTATCGGCTGAGCAGCGCTGCTGCGGGGCGAATGTCGCGATGCGGCAGCCGGCCCGGAAAAGCTGCGGCCGTGCAGGCGCGGCGGCGCGTTGCGATGGCAGTGCAGACCGGCCCCGGCACGGAATCAGTATCATCAGATCAGTATGACAAAAGGGAGGTGTTCCCATTGAACGGAAGTGATTTTTTTAAGGTAGAGGAGCTGTCGGATTCCATCGGAGTCGATATCGACGTCACGGGGGAGATCTCCCCGGTATTCGACGAAGCTCATGCTAGACGGGTCATCGAGGCGGTGCTCTTTGCCGCCGGACATCCCGTGACATATGCAAAGCTGGCCGAGGTGCTGTCGACCACTGCGGCGAGAGTTAGGGACACGGTCCGCAGCTACGCCGAGGAATACAACTCCCCGGACTGTCCGATAGAGCGCGGGATCATGCTCATATGCTATGATGATTCCTGCCAGCTGTCGAGCTGTGAGATGTACGGCGATCATATCCGTACGGCGCTCGGAATCAAGCGGGGCGGGAATCTTTCGCCCTCGTCGCTCGAGGTGCTCGCGATCATAGCGTACAATGAGCCTGTCACCAGAGTGTATGTGGATACCGTGCGCGGCGTCGATTCGTCCTACGCGGTCAATTCGCTCGTCGATCGTCAGCTCATCGAACCGTGCGGCAAGCTGGACGCACCGGGACGTCCGAATCTGTACCGGACGACGAAGAACTTCCTTCGCGTGTTCGGACTCGATTCGCTTTCGGACCTTCCGGCGGTGTCGGACGCGCCAAAAAAAGCCGACAACGCAGGCACGCTCCCTCTGGAGGGTTTTGAAGTGCCGGAGAGTGCGGTTCCTCCGGAAGGCGAACCTTCCCGCGCCGAGACTGCCTTTGGCGGGGAGCTTCCCGGCGGCGAAGCCGGAGAGGGCTTTGAGACTCCCGGGGATTTGCCGTCCGGTGACAGCGCCGAAGGCGGCGGGGTCGTCTCTTGACGGCGCTGTGGATACTTTGCGGCATTGCGGCTGTCGTTTGTCTGATACTTCTCATACCGATCGGGATAGAGCTGCGCTACGACGGCGAGATCACCCTTTGTGTTAGGGCGGCGTTTCTTCGCTTCAGGCTGATCCCGAAGCGAAGGAAAAAGATCAGACTGAGCAGTTTTTCGAAAAAGCGCTACGAGAAGATGCTCGCAAAGGAAAAGAAAAAAAACGAAAAGAAGCCGTCGGCAAGATCTTCCCGCGCCGCAAAGCATAGGGCGGCGGATCAAAAGAGCGGGGACGGCGTAAAAAAGACGAGCCTCGCCGCCGATCTTTGGGAGCTTAGGGATATCATGCTCGATATATTCGGCGATTTTTTTCGTAAAATACACACAAAATGTCTGAGAATACATCTAAGCATCGGAGCATCGGACGCGGCCTCCTGCGCGCTGCTTTACGGTGCGGCGTCGCAGTTTACGGCGTACGCGCTCGAGCTTGTCAGATCCCGGACACAGCTTAAATGCAGGGAGGACGTCGTGCTGGACGCCGATTTCACGTCCGAAGAGACGCGCTGCGATATCAGGCTTTGTTTCGGTGTCCGTGTGTGCAATGTGCTGGCAAGCATACTGCGTCTCGGCGTGGCATATTTCAGAAAAATGATATGAAAAATGATATAAAGAAAATTAACGGGACAATCCCGAAAGGAGAATATTATGGATCTCAAAGATACACTCCGGAGCGCTCTCGAGGGCATAACGAGCAACGCGGGGGCGAACACTGTGATCGGTGAGCCTATTGAAACGACGTACGGTACCGTGATCATTCCGGTGTCAAGGGTGATGCTCGGAAATGTGTCCGGCGGGCTTGACAATTTGGGCACTCCAAAGACGGCTGAGGCGAAGTCCTCCGGCGCGAAGTTCATCGGCGGCGGCGGAAGCGGCGTTACGGTGAGCCCGGTGGCGTTTCTGATCGTCTCTCCGGACGGAGGAGTCGAGCTTCTGAGCATAAATCAGACTCCGGCGCCCGTGTCCGATCCGGTGTCCTCCATTGTCGGTGCTATCGAGCGCTCTCCCGAGCTTATCGAGCGCTTTAAGGCTGTTTTTTCAAAAAATAAGGACGACGCGCAATAAGCCTCCGGCAATTGACGGGCGATGCCCGTGAAAATGCGTTTTACGATGCCGGGCGGCATCTTGCGCATCATTTTTCCTGAACATCCGCAGTTTTGCACGCGGCATATCGTTTGCGCCAAGGTGTCGATCTGCGTGCCGTGTATGCGGGAAACGCCGCTTTTGTGCCGTTTCTCCAAAGATTTCATTGCATATAATGAATTAAACCGCCGAGAATAAATGCAAATCGATTTTTCGAGGTGGTTTTATGAAAATTATCACGTATTCACTTGCGTTTCTTCTGCTTACAGCGATCATTTGCCCGCTTGTTTTGGCGAGTGCCGCCGATGTGACGGCTGCGGATGGCCCTGCGGCTGCGGACATCGGCGTGGCGGCGAAGAGCGCCGTTCTTCTTGACGGCAACACAGACAGCATCATATATGAAAAGAACTCCGCCCAGCGCCTGCCCATGGCCTCCACGACGAAGATCATGACCGCGCTCGTCGCGATCGAGCATATTCCGCTCGATCGTGAGGTGACAGTCGCTGCGGCGGCGTGCGGGGTAGAGGGCTCGTCTGTCTATCTGCGCGAGGGGGAGAAGTTCACGATGGAGGAGCTTCTGTACGCTCTGCTTCTGAACAGCGCAAACGACGCGGCGACGCAGATCGCGATCGCGACTGCGGGCTCGGTCGAGGATTTTGCCGGTCTCATGAACGAAAAGGCGGCCGAGCTCGGTCTTGCGGATACTCATTTTACAAACCCGCACGGGCTTGACAACGAGGAGCATTATACCAGCGCCCGCGATCTTGCAGTCATCGCGTCCGCCGCGCTCAAAAATCCGACCTTCCGGCAGATCTGCTCGACCTACCGTCACACGATCGGTACGGGGGAGAGCACGCGGTATCTGCTCAATCACAACCGCATGCTGAAGCTGTACAAGGATGCTATCGGCGTCAAGACCGGCTTCACCAAGCGGAGCGGGCGATGCCTTGTCAGCGCCGCCGAGCGTGACGGGGTCACGCTTGTGGCGGTCACCCTGAGTGATCCGGACGACTGGCGCGATCACGAGGCGATGCTCGATTACGGCTTCGGGCAAATTGAGTCGGTATCCCTGTGTACCGCTGGATCGGTCCGGCGGGATATCCCGTGTACGGGCGGAGACTGTGAATCTGTGCGCATTTCGAACAGAGATGCGCTTGATGTGACGCTTCCGGTCGGTCACGGCGAGATCACGGTGACAGTTACCGCCGGGCATATTCTCTTTGCCCCTGTCGGAGAGGGAGATGCGCTCGGTACGGCGATCTTCTCGTGCGACGGCAAGGAGCTCGGACGGTGCACGCTGTATGCCGAGAACGGCTGTGAATATATCGAACAGAAAGGCTTTTTCGAGCGGCTTCTTGACCTCTATCGGTGAGTCGCTCCTATATAACATGGAAAAGATCAGACTCCAGAAATTCTTCACCGACGCCGGGATATGCTCCCGGCGCGCGGCGGAGGCGATGATCTCTGAGGGGCGTGTCGCTGTGAACGGCGCCGTCGCCGCCCTCGGGGACCGCGCCGATCCCGCATCTGACGTGGTTACGCTTGACGGCGAGGTGATATCCTACCCGTCGGAGAAAGAACATACATATATCATGCTCAATAAGCCGATGGGCGTGGTCACCACCGCATCGGACGAAAAGGGCCGCGCGGCGGTGACCTCACTTGTCGCGGACTGCGGCGTGAGGGTGTACCCCGTCGGCAGGCTGGACATGTATTCTCAGGGGCTCCTCCTCCTCACCGACGACGGAGAGCTTGCCAATGCCCTGATGCATCCGTCCCACGGCGCGGCGAAGGTCTACCGTCTCACGGTCAAGGGAGAGCACGGCGAGGCTCTGTGCGCCTCGCTTTGCGGCGTGCGCACACTCGACGGATACCGCCTCGCCCCTGTGGAGTGCGAGTATGTCGGCTCCGGAAGGCGAACGAAGGACGATCGTCCCACATCGGTGTACCGTGTCACATTGCGCGAGGGACGAAACCGCCAGATCCGCCGCATGTGTGCCGAGATTGGGGTGAAGGTGGTGCGCCTGGAGCGCGTGGCGGTCGGGGCGCTCCGGCTCGGGGATCTGCCGCTCGGAAAGTGGCGGCATCTGACGGCCGAGGAGGTCGCCGCGCTCAAGGATGGCACAAAGTGATGAGCCGATAAACCGCGTGCTTTTAGTAGGTTGACAGATTATGAGCCAGAGAGGTGGACGGAAATGATAACAGAAGCATTTGATAATCAATCCGAAGCAATAATAAATCCCCATATCAATGAAAACGCCGCGGCAGTTGACGGATGCATCCTTACATTTTCCGATGTAATAGAAAAATATGTGCTTGAAAACTACGACTGCACAAGAATCGGGTCATTCAGATTTGCCTGCGGAGAAACGCCGATATACAAGATTTCGTATGAAAACAGGGAATTCGCTTTCTATAAAACGTATGTGGGCGCTCCGGCATGTGTCTGTACGGTTGAGGCTTCGTTTTCGGTTATTAAGACCGACAGATACATAGTGTTCGGAGGTGCGGGGTGTCTTGATAAGGAGATTGCCCGCGGTAAGGTAATGGTGCCTACTCAGGCATATCGTGATGAGGGGACCTCATACCATTACGTACCGGCATCTGATTATATTGAGGTGAGAAATTCGGATAAGGTTGCCGAATTTATGGAGATAAGCGGCATTCCGTACGTAACAGGAAAAACATGGACGACGGATGCTTTAAACAGAGAGACGAGGGATAATTTTGCCAAGCATAAGAAGGACGGTTGTATTTCTGTAGAAATGGAATGTTCTGCTTTGCAGGCAATGTGCGATTTCAGAGGACTGAACCTCTATGTTTTTTTCACAAGCGGAGATCTGCTTGATGCTCCTAAGTGGGATGAGCGAAGAAAGCCGGGACAAGTGAAAAACGGTCAGCATGACTCCGATCATTTTGAAATAGCGCTGGAGCTGGCATTGCATTTGGCACTCTGACCGGCGTTTACTAGAGCGTGTTCACACTATCCGAAATGAGCGGATTTCGAGCGGATTTTTCGTCAGACAAGGCGAAAAATCGCCGCACTCCTTTACGGAATGCAAGATTTGACAACGCAGTATGGCGGAAAAGCCGCCGAAAGCCGCCTTTGAGCGGTAGTGTGAACACGCTCTAATTATAAAGAATACTTTTTCGATAAGAGACCCTTGATAAGGAGATCAAAATGTTACATATAATTCCGATACAGTCGAAGGATGAGCAAAAAGCTCTCGCCGAGAGGATCGGGGAGAGCTTTTCGGACGCGGCTTTCGCGTACCTTGCCGTCGATGAGGATGAGCGCGGCGAGATTACCGCCATCATCGGCTTCATGCAGTTTACGCTCGGTGAGGAGGCGGCCGAGGTGCTCTGCCTCAGGGAGTTTCCCGGCAGCCATGACACCGAGGCGATGCAGATACTCGCCCGCGCCGCGTTTTCGTTTATACACCGCGTCGGTCTGAGCATTGTCCGTGTGCCAAAGGGGGCGGCTGACGAAGAGCTGATGACTGCGCTTCGCATGCGCGATCTCACAGACTTCTGGGAGCTTGATATTGCCGGATATTTTGCGATGAAATGCGAGGATCGACTGAAATGACGGCTTCCAAACGCGCGCTGCGCTTCCTTGTGTGCCCGGATTCCTTCAAAGGCTCGCTCTCCTCGCCTGATATGTGCGATGCTCTCGAACGCGGTATCCTGCGTCGGCTGGGCGATGCATGTGTCCGGAAAATGCCGCTTGCCGACGGCGGCGAGGGGACTGCCGAGGCGATCTCTTCCGCACTCGGCGGAAAAAGCGTCAATGTCGGCACTGTCGATCCCTTCGGCGAACCGATCACTGCGACGTACGAGGTGATCGATGAAAAAAGCCTCGCCGTGATCGACATGGCGGCGGCGAGTGCGCTCGCGTTTTCGAAGGCGCGGGACGATTTCGGACGCGGCGGGATAATGAAGGCGTCCACATACGGTACAGGGCTCATGATACGTCACGCGCTCTCGCAGGGATACAGAAATATCGTCGTCGGGCTCGGCGGCAGTGCGACAAACGACGGCGGCCTTGGCGCAGCTCAGGCGCTCGGGATGAGGTTTTTCGATTCCGACGGAGCTGTGATTGATGCGCATAGTGGTGCGGCGATGCTGTCGGAGATAGCCGCGGTGTCTGATGAGAGCCTTATGCCGGAGCTTTCAGAGTGCTCGCTCACGCTCCTCTATGATGTTGATATCCCGCTTACCGGAGAGCGCGGATGCTCTGTGAACTATGCCCCGCAGAAGGGCGCTTCAGGCGATGAGGTCGCGATCCTCGACGCGGCGATGGCGGGCTTTGCCTCTGCCGCGGCGCGTTCCCTCGGACGTGATCTGTCCGAAGAGAGCGGCGCGGGTGCCGCGGGCGGACTGGGCTTCGGGCTCTCGCTCTGCGGAGGACAGCTTCGCTTCGGCGCGCCGTTTGTGCTCGATGTCTGCGGTTTTGATGAGGCGGCGCGTGATTCCGACGTGGTGATCACCGGCGAGGGTAGGTGTGACGCACAGACAGCGAGCGGGAGGCTTCCCTCATGGGTTGCAAGACGCGCAAAGGATGCGGGGAATGCCGCTGTGGTGTGTGTATGCGGGGCGGATCGCTCCGTGAAGGGGCTCTACGACCTCGGCGTGGACGCGGTTTTCGCGTTGGCGGACGGGCCGATGAGCTTTGAGGAGTCGACGCAGAACTGTGCTGCGCTTGCCGAGAAGCTGGCGTTCAACGTGGCGGGTCTTGCCGCGTCGGTTGGGAGAGGAAAGTGCTTGGAGTGATGGAAATGTCCGGAGCGGGAGCTTCGCGGCGCCGACCGGGCGAGGGAAGTGCTCAAGGTGACGTTTTTTCCACGACGCGCCTGCATTGTCTATGATAAACCAAAAACAGAGAGGTCATCCGATAATGACCTCTCTGTTATTTTCAATTTACAGCACCACGGTATCCACGCACATGTGCCCCAAGACCGCTGTTTTTGCGCGCTGTGCGATTCGGCTTCGATTTCGCATTGCCTCAATCCCGTTTGATCAGCGTGCGGGAGGCGTTGAGCGTGGCAATGACCATGACTCCCACGTCCGCAAAGACCGCAAGCCACATGTTCGCAAGCCCGAGCGCGCCGAGAAGGAGTATCGCTCCCTTCACGCCGAGCGCGAAGATCACGTTTTCCCACACGATCCTGATGGTGCGGCGGGCGAGCTTTATCGCCTTGACGACGTCCGCGGGGCGGTCGTTCATCAGCACCACATCCGCCGCCTCGATCGCAACGTCGCTTCCGAGCGCACCCATGGCGATCCCGATATCCGCGCGGCTCAGCACAGGTGCGTCGTTGATCCCGTCGCCGACAAAGGCGACGCTCCCGACTCCGGAGTGCTTTCTTTCGAGAATCTTCTCGATATGTGTGACCTTGTCCTTCGGCAGAAGCCCTGCATGGTATGAATCAAGACCGACAGTGTCCGACACAAGCTTCGCATTCTGCTCGCTGTCGCCGGAGAGCATCATGATCTGCTTTATACCGATCGAGCGCAGTCCCTTCACCGCGTCGGCGGAGCCTTCTTTGATCTGATCCTCGATCACGATGTGCCCCGCGTAGACTCCGTTCTTTGCCACATGGATCACATGACCGCCGCGGTGGCAGTCGTGCCATGCGGCACCGACCTTCTCCATGAGACGCACATTGCCCACGGCGATCTTACATCCGTCGACTGCGGCGATCACGCCGAGTCCCGCCTCCTCCGTTATCTCGCCGATGCGCGTGTTGTCGATATCGCTGCCATGAGCACGGACGATCGACTCGGCGATCGGATGAACGCTGTGGCTTTCCGCGAGCGCGGCGAGGTCAAGAAGCTCAGCCTCGCTCACACTTTCGGGGTGGATCGCGCTCACTTCAAAGCACCCTTGGGTCAGTGTACCCGTCTTGTCGAACACTACACAGCCTACCTTGGCAAGCGTCTCCATGTAGTTTGCACCCTTGATCAGAATGCCGCGGCGGCTCGCTCCGCCTATTGCGCCGAAGAACGAAAGCGGGACGGACACGACCAGTGCGCACGGACATGACACTACAAGGAAGATCAGCGCGCGGCGGATCCACGCTCCCCACACTGCCGCATCAGACATGCCGAGAAAGAGCGGAGGCACAAGTGCGAGAAGCAGTGCGCCGATGACGACGGCGGGGGTGTATACGCGGGCGAATTTTGTGATGAAGTTCTCGGTTTTTGCCTTCTTTTCGGAGGAGCACTCGACAAGCTCGAGCACCTTTGAAACCGTCGATTCGGCGTAGGTGCCGGTGACTTTGATCCTGATAAGCCCTGTCAGGTTCACACTGCCGCTGATGACTGCGTCGCCCTCGGCGACATCTCTCGGAACGCTCTCTCCCGTGAGCGCGGCGGTGTTGACCGAAGAGCGTCCCGATACAATGATGCCGTCAAGCGGTATCTTGTCGCCCGGTCGGCATTCCACGAGCTCACCGGCTGTGACTTCGTCCGGTGAGAGCTCGACGCACTGTTCGTTGCGTATTACCCGGGCGATGTCGGGACGTATGTCCATAAGCTCCGAGATCGCTCGGCGGCTTTGACCGACGGCGATGCTCTGGAACAGTTCGCCAACCTGATAGAAGAGCATGACGAACGTCGCCTCCGGATATTCTGCCACGATGAATGCGCCGACAGTTGCCACTGACATCAGGAAATTCTCGTCGAATACCTGCCCGCGCGCTATGTTTCTCGCCGCCCGCAGGAGTACGTCGTATCCGCAGATGAGGTATGGTATCAAAAACAGAGCGAGGCTTGCAATGTGCGGGAGTTCTGTGAACTCTGTCACAGTCCACACCGCGCCCATCGCGAGTGCGGAGGCGATGATACGTATGAGATTTCTTCGCTGTTTTTTGGTCAGCTTTTGTTTTGTATTCATAGCGCCGGACCTCGTTTGTTCTTATTTAAAGAGAAATAACTGCGTCGAATTTTTTAGCTTCCTTTACAGCCGCTTTCATGATCGCGTCAAACTCGTCCTCGTTTGCCTCTACCGTCAGCCTCTGTGCGATGAAGTTGACGGATGCGTTTTCGACTCCTTTGATGCCCTTGAGTGCAAGCTCAAGCTTAGCGGCGCAGTTGGGGCAGTCCAGATCCTCGATTGTGAATGTCTTTTTCATGATTTTTTCTCCTTTTGAATATAATTGGAATATATTTTTTTGACTTAAAATATTACTCGCCCTCTGTTATGTGATCAAAGCCCTGTGCAATGATCAGGCGGACATGATCGTCCGCGAGGGAATATTCGACCGTCTTGCCCTTTCTGTGGGATGCGACAAGATCGTTCTTTTTCAATACCGCAAGCTGATGCGAGATCGCGCTCTGGGTCATCCCGAGCAGCTCCGCGATCGCGCAGACGCACATTTCGGACTCAAACAGCGCATACAGTATCTTTATCCTTGTCGAATCCGAGAACACCTTGAACAGATCAGCAAGGTCTGTCAGTACCTCGTCGCTGGGCAGGTCCGAACGTACGTTTTCGAGAAGCTTTGTGTGATCGTGCTTCATGTGAGCCTCCGTTCATATGAATCTGTGATCATATGATAACACATTCATATGTACTTGTCAATAGGGTGTGATAAAAAAAGTGAAAAAAACGAAAGTTCTTTTTCAAAAAAGGTTTTTTCGGCTTTTTATTGACTTAAAGAGGCGGCGGGAGTATAATCTACTAAAGTGTGTTTTTATTCACTTATTTTAAGGAAAGGCAAGTCGCAGGATAAATGAAATTCAAGACTGAGCTCCACTGTCACACGAAGGAGATTTCTCCTTGTTCAAATGAATCGTTTGAAGAAGCGGTGGAAAAATACATAAAACACGGTTACACCACGCTGGTGATCACAAATCACGCACGTGCGTGGGATTTTGAGGTCAACATTCCGGGTAACACGTGGGAAGAGAAGGTGTACGAATACTTTGCCGTTGCCGACCGTGCGCACAAAGCGGCAGGCGGAAAGCTCAACGTGTTGTGCGGCATGGAGATAATGTTTGATAACGACCCGAACGACTATCTCCTGTACGGTGTGGATCCTGAAAAGTTCTGTCCTGTTCCGGACTACCATAAGATGGGCTTGGCGGAATTCCACAAATACGCTTCGGAGAACGGCTTTGTCATTATTCAGGCGCACCCGATGCGCTTCGGAATTGTATGTGCACCGCCTGAGATGCTCGACGGATACGAGATATTGAACGGAACGGTCGAGGTTTCCCATAACCGTATCGCTGAGGCGTGGGGAAGGCAGTTTGAGGGTCAAGGGCTTATCCTGACCTCCGGCTCCGACAGTCACCGTAAGGAGGAAAAGAAGCCGAATGCCGGAATCCTTACAGATGAACCGATCACCTCAAACGATCAGCTTCTTGCAGTGCTGAAGAGCGGAAGCTACGAGCTTATCCGTCCCGAAGGTGAGCATTGAATGTAACAGAACTTGGAGAACCGATATGAACGAAAGAATTTATAAAACAGAGCTTCACTGCCATACGAGTGAAATGTCCCCCTGCTCGCAGGAGGGCCCGGAGGAGGTAGTAAAGAAATACGTTGACGCCGGATACACCTCTCTTGTGATAACGAATCATTTCACGGCGGATCTGTGCTACTGGCGCGTCCCGGGAGATACCTTCCGCGAAAAGGTTGACGCGTATTTTGATGCGATCGAGCATGTGCGCGAGGCGGCGGGCGATCAGCTTAACATCATCGACGGAATGGAGATCACCTTCAGGGAGTGGCGCAACGATTATCTTGTGTTCGGTGCGCGCCGCGATCTTTTCTACGATATCGAGGATGTTTTCGACATGGGATATCAGAATTTTTACAAGTACGCCGACGAGCACGGGATGCTTTTCGTGCAGGCGCATCCGTTCCGCTTTTGGATATCTCACTGCGATCCGCGTTTTCTCCACGGGATCGAGGTGTTCAACGGACATAAGGGGCATCAATCACATAACAATATCTCCGAGCTTTGGGCAGAGTATTTCAGTGAAGAGAATCTGATACTCACCTCCGGCACGGACAATCACCATACATGGCAGACTCCGACAGGCGGGATTCTCGCCGCAGAGCCGATCAGGACGAACGATCAGCTTCTCGGGGTGCTAAAGAGCGGAGAGTATGACATCATCCGCACGCCGCTCGTTGACGCTGAACACTGAAAGCGCGCCGGCGGCACGCCGGTGCGAAGCGTGCGCGTTTGCAGTCCGGATCGCAAAACGTTTGCGGTCCGGACCGCGCAATAAGGAAGTTTTTTTAATGTTTCGCCCGGAATCGCCGGGCGGGGAATACCTGTGTGCAATTTTGTAAATAATAATATGCGGCGTATTCTTCGCCGCATACGGGAGGAGGCGGCGTCGTGACATTCGAGGAGAGATTTCTTGACAGCGCAAAGGCTCTGTTGTTTCACGATCCTTTACCGTTTTGCGGTGTACAGTCATCCGGCGACATACGGTCATCTCATGACACGCAGTCATCTGATGACCCACAGCCGTCGCGCGGCGTTCCTTCGCTTCACGATGTCCTTTCTGAGGCCGACACAGTAGTCGCCGGGTTTTCGGGAGGCGCGGATTCCACTGTGCTTCTGTGGCTTCTCACAAAATTTTATGCAAACGCCGATATCCGTGCGATCCACATCAATCATATGATCCGCGGAGAGATGGCCGAGCGCGATGAGGCGCACTGCCGCGCTTTCTGCGAAAAAATGGGGATTCCCCTTGAGGTGCGGCGTATCGACGTGCCCGCCCTTGCCGCTGAGCGCCGTGACGGGCTTGAACAGGCGGCGCGTGAGGCGAGGTATGCGGCATTTGACGAGTATCTCGCGGATATAGGCGGCGACCGGACGTATCTTTGTACGGCACACAACGCCGACGACAATCTGGAGACGGTGATATTTAACCTCATCCGCGGAAGCGGCGCGAGGGGAATGGGCGGGATCGCTCCGTGCAGGGGAAGGATCCTGCGGCCCATGCTTGGTCTGAGCGGGGCGCAGATCAGGGAGTTTGCCGCGCAGGCCGGGCTTGACGTTGTCTTTGACGAGACCAACGCCGACGTGCGCTACACACGAAATCTGATCCGCAGCGAGGTGATCCCGCTTCTTCGTCAGATCGCCCCGGAGTGTGCGATCTCGGCGGCGGCGGCCAGCGCTCTTATCCGGCGGGATGACGCTTTTATCGCTGCCCTTGCGTCGCAGACAGTGGCCGGCCGCACTGCCGTGCCGCTCAGTGAGCTTCGCTTACTTGACGATGTGGTGCTCTCCCGCGCGCTCCTCGAAATGTACAGTGCGAGGCGGGGGGAGCGCACGGACTTCGGCTCTGTGCATATCTCAGACTGTATCCGCCTCATACGTGAGAACGGACGCGGGGAGATATGTCTCCCCGGTGCATTCAGCATGTATGTCACGGACGGCGAGGTCAGCTTTGCACGCACGTGCCGCGAGCACCCAAAGCCCTCGTTCGAGCACGTCATCCTGTGCCCCGGAGAGATGTCAGATCCCGGTGCGGCGGAGTGCTCACAAGGTCAAGATCCATTCTCACGGATACTTGATTTCCCAGACGATGGCTTTTGCATCGCTGTGGAGGACCCTCGGGGCAGCGGTGTTGCCAAATCTTCCGAAAATTTCCTCCCATGGAAAAATATTTACAAAAAATCTATACATGCCACAATAGGATTTGGTAAAATAAAAGGAACTATGGTTGCCAGAAACCGCCGCGCGGGTGATACGATTCTGTTTTGCGGGATGAGCCGGAAGCTCAAAAAGCTTCTCTGTGACAAAAAGATTCCCGACCGGGATCATCTTCCCGTGATATGTGTTGACGACGGGGTACTTTTTGTCCCCGGAATCGGAGTGCGTGACGGCGTATATGACAAGGACGGTTTGCGTATTACTGTGTGGAGGTAATGCTATGGGAAATGTTCTTGACAACGATATTGAAAGAGTGCTTCTCTCTGAAAAAGAGCTGAACGCGGCGGTAAAGCGCCTTGCCGCGCAGATCGACGAGGATTACCGCGGACGCGAGACAAAGCTGGTGCTTCTCTGCATTCTGAAGGGAAGCGTGGTTTTCATGGGAGACCTCATGAAAGCGCTCACGATCCCGACAGAGATCGATTTTATGAAGGTGTCGTCCTACGGGTCCGGCACCGTAAGCGGCGGAAGAGTGAACATAGTCCTTGACCTTCATCGCAAGGATATTGCGGATTGCGATATACTGATAGTTGAGGACATAATCGACAGCGGCCGCACGCTTTCGTATCTCACCGAATATCTGGAATTAAACGGTGCGCATTCGGTCAGAACCTGCACCATGCTCGATAAGCCGTCGCGCCGCACGGTGGATTTTGTCCCCGATTACGTCGGAGAGGTCGTCCCCGACGAATTTGTGGTCGGATACGGACTCGATTACGATGAAAAATACCGCTCGCTTCCGTATGTAGGCGTGCTCAAGAGAAGCGTTTACGAAAAATAATACTTCAAACTCCCGAAAGGAGCCTCAATGAAGAAGAATCTCAGAATCATAATCATCTATGTGGTGCTTATCGGCATCATTGTGGCGGTGACAGCCTCCCTTTACGGTTCCGTCCCGAAGGAGGAGCAGACATACGCCTCTGTCCGCTCGTATTTTGTCAAGGAGCAGGTGCGCTCGTTCGAGATAAAGTCCGGTGTGCTCAAAATGCAGGTCGAGGATGAAAAGAGCGGCGAGGGTAAGACGAGAACGGTCGAGTACAAGCTCGGGGATATCTCGCTCACGCTTTTTGTCAACAACATGGGCGAGCTCATCGATGAGCAGTACGACAAGGGCATCATACAGAGTTACGACTATCCGAAGCCGTACGAATTCCCCGTCTGGGTGTCGGCTCTGCCGTATCTTATCGTCATTGTCGGCTTTGTCGCCGTATGGTTCTTCGTGATGAAGCAGGCGGCGGGAGGCGGCGCCGGTAAGCCCGGTGCGTTCGGCAAATCGAAGGCGAAGATCAATACTCCGGATAAGGATAAGGTGCTGTTCAAGGATGTGGCGGGCGCCGACGAGGAAAAGGCGGAGCTCGAGGAGATCGTGGAGTTTCTGCGCGATCCCGCGGCGTTTACAAAGCTCGGCGCCAAGATCCCGCACGGCGTGCTTCTGATGGGCCCTCCCGGTACTGGTAAGACACTGCTTGCAAAGGCGGTTGCCGGCGAGGCGGGGGTTCCGTTCTATTCGATATCCGGCTCTGATTTTGTGGAAATGTACGTCGGCGTGGGCGCATCCCGCGTACGCGATCTGTTTGAGACGGCGAGAAAGCATCCCGCCGCGATCATATTCATCGACGAGATCGACGCTGTCGGACGTCACCGCGGTGCGGGACTCGGCGGCGGACACGACGAGCGCGAGCAGACGCTCAACCAGCTCCTCGTTGAGATGGACGGCTTCGGAAGCTCCGAGGGTATTATCGTGATGGCGGCGACCAACCGCCCCGATATCCTTGACCCGGCGCTGCTTCGTCCCGGCCGCTTCGACAGACAGGTCACAGTCAATTATCCCGACCTGAACGGCCGTGTTGAGATACTCAAGGTCCACGCGAGAAATAAGCCCCTTGAGGCGGGTGTCGACCTTGAGCATGTTGCGCAGACCACGGTCGGTTTCACCGGTGCGGACCTTGCAAACCTGCTCAATGAGGCGGCGCTTCTTGCGGCGCGCAAGGGCAAGAGCCTGATAGGAAGCATCGATATCGACGAGGCGGCGATGAAGATCATCGTCGGCATGCCGAAAAAGAACAACCGCATCAAGCCGCAGGAAAAGCTCAAGACCGCGTATCACGAGGCGGGCCACGCGATCATCGCGCATGTTCTGCCGTCGCTCGATCCGGTCAAGCAGATATCCGTTATCCCCACGGGGCGCGCGCTCGGTTATACGCTCAATCCTCCGGTCGAGGATAAGTACAGCGTATACCGCGAGGGCATGAAGGAGGAGATCTGCGAGCTGCTCGGCGGCCGCGTGGCGGAGAAGATCGTTTTCGAGGACGTCTCCGGCGGCGCTTCCAACGATATTCAGCGCGCGACGCAGATCGCACGCAACATGGTCATGAAGTACGGCATGAGTGACGAGCTCGGTCCGATCCTTTACGGCTCCGAGCACTCCAACGACGAGGTGTTCCTCGGCCGCGATTTCAATACCGATAAGAACTACTCCGAAGAGACGGCGGCGCTGATCGATAAGGAGATCAAGCGCATCATCAGCGAGGCATTCGAGCGCGCAGAGAAGATTCTTTGCGAGTACCGCGATAAGATGGACTTTATCGCAAACTATCTCGCAAAGAATGAGGTCATGGATGATAAGCAGTTCGAAGCCGTCATGAACGGCGAGCCTACTGTCGAGGAGCTTGAGGAGATGGTGGCGGAGAAAAAGCGCCGCAGTGAGGAGGAGAACGCCGCCCGCGCCGCGCGCATCCGCGAGAAGGAAAAGGAGCGCGAAAAGGAACGTGAGAAGGCTGAGAGCGCCAAGCGTCAGCGTCCTCAGGGTCCCGCTCAGGGCGGAGCATGGATATTCCCCGAGATGCCAGGCAACGTATACCGTCCGGACGACGATCCCGCCGACGAGCCGCGCGAGGATGATCCTTCCGACGACTCACAGGACGACGGCGAGGAGAAATGATCCCGCCGGGCGTCCCACGTGAACTTAAAAGCATAAAAATCCGACTGCCGCAGGGCGGTCGGATTTTTTGCTTATGTCATCAATTATATTATAAAGTTTTTGAGAGTTTTCAGGGAACTTAAGGCGCGCTCCTGGATTGCATTGCGGGCTTTGAAGTTTGTACAAACCCGTTAGCCGGAGTCCGGTGTACATGGCATAAAGTTTACATGTAAATGAAAGTTCGCGTGCCATGTACCTTCAATGCCGCTTCGCGTCATTCTTTCCAAGCTTTGAATACATTCCACCGGTCCCCCCGGCGGGATGTAGGGCAACGCCCGGATGGGTTTGGGGGCGATGGCCCCAAAATCACGTACCCACGCACTTCCGGCGAAAGCCGGAAGTACAAACGACATGAGCCGGAATGGCAAAGGCCTCGCGCCGCCGAAGCAGCGTGCAAAGGGAGAGGTGCTTCACCTCTCCCTCGCGTTATTTCAATACAGATCAAAATTCGGTTTCACATTCGTTACCGAAAAGGCTTTTTCCTTTTCGTCGTTTGCTTTGATCAGCTCAAGCTGTGATTTCAGAAGCTCGTCGTAAAGCGCGTTTTTTAAGGCGCTGTCAAAATCCGCAAAGAAATCCGCGTTTGCCGTCAGTGCATAGCCGCCGTCGTCAAGCGGCATGCGCTTGATATAGAACGTGCCGTGCTCTGTGTGCAGTTTCGTCTGCGCGTTTTCATCGAGGTCAAAGGCGGCGGCGACGATCGTCTCGTCATAGTTTCCCGCCGTGGCGTGAGAGAAGTAATATCCGCCGGGATAGTCCGTGTTCTCCGAGAACTTGGCATACAGCTCCTCGAGATCTGCCCCTGCTGCGAGATTTGCGTCGATCTCGGTCAGCACGCGCTCCTTTTCGGCGCGCTCACTGTCATTCAGAGGCCGTGTTTTGTACTTGCCGTACTGATCCTGAACATACGCTCCGTCCTGTTCCACATACGCATATGCGTCGTTCACATTGATCTGAATGAATCGCACATAATTCTCCCTGTAGAATGTGTCGCGCTCCTCATTCGAGACGGACATCGTGCCGCTTGTGCCATAGTAATGCGCAAAAAGCTGTGACATCTTCTCCTCGCCGAGGAGCATCTCGCGAAATATTTCGACACTCGCGCCGTATTCGGCGAGGCGCGCTTCAAAGTCCTTGCGGCTGCCGCTGCAGCGTTCCATTACGAGATCGTCGATGTAGCTGTCGATCTTCTCCAGAGCCGAATCGGAATCAAAGCCCGACGGGCCCTCGCTGGCAAAGAGCCACTGGGCTCTCAGGAACATGCGGATGTTCTCGCGTATGAGCGAGTCCATCCACTCAGCGTTCGTCACCCCTGATGAGTGCCCGGCGCTCCAGAAGGCATCCGTGTCCTTTGCCTCCCTGTACATCGAGAGATACCGCGCCTTGTAGGTCGCAAAGAGCAGATGATACATGTCCTCGCCGATGTCGTGATTGTGCAGCGACAGAACAACGGAGCCTTCCTCTTCGTTCTTTCGGCACGCGACGACGGACAGCGCGAGCATGAGCGCCAGAAATAGCGAGATCAGCCGTATTGTGTGTTTCATTTTGTCTCCCTGTTCCCTTCGTTTGCGTCTGAGCGTATCTCAGCGTATTTTTCGAGCACATTGAGTGCGAAATCGACGGCGGCAAAGGACGATGTGCTCTTCGGTACCCGGAGCGTCGCTCCCGGCTCCGGCGAAAGGCTCGCACGCAGGGCCGCCTGAGGCAGCTTGACGGCGAGCATCTGCCAGAGCGCCGGATCGAATTCCTCCGGCACAAAGCGCAGTGTTTCGTCGATCTGTGTGATCTTCTTCATGCCGCATCTGATGCCCGTTCCGCGGAGCAAGGCTATGCGGCAGAGGTTGACCGCCGGGCGCGGTGGCTCGCCGAAGCGGTCGCAAAGCTCGTCGAGGATATCCTCGAAGTCCGCCTCGGTGGAGATTCTCGCAATCTTTTTGTACATCTCCATGCGCTGTGCGCCGACGGTGATGTACGCTTTGGAAAGGAACGCGTCAAGCTTGATATCCACGGTGCATTCGGCCGGCACCTTGACCTTTTCGCCCTTTTCTTCGAGAACGGCTTCGGAGAGAAGCTTTATAAACATATCGTAGCCGACCGCGTCAAGATGGCCGTGCTGCTCGGTGCCGAGCAGATTTCCTGCGCCGCGTATCTCGAGGTCCCTCAGTGCGATGCGGAAACCCGCGCCGAAGGCGGCGTATTCCTTGATCGCGGCGAGGCGGTGCTCGGCGATCTCGGAAAGGCTTTTGTTCGCCTTGTAGGTGAAGTACGCGTATGCCCGCCGCGGACCGCGTCCGACGCGTCCTCGGATCTGGTGGAGCTGGGACAGGCCGTAGCGGTCGGCGTTCTCAATGATAAGCGTGTTTGCGTTCGTCACGTCCACGCCTGTCTCGATGATGGTCGTGGAGACAAGAATGTCGATCGTACCTCCGACAAGTGCGGCCCATATTTCCTCAAGCTCCTCCCGTTCCATCTGGCCGTGCGCGACCGCGATCGACGCATCCGGAATAAGCTTTTCAAGCCGTGCACATGTGTGATAGACGCTCTCAATGTTGTTGATGAGGTAAAAGCTTTGCCCGCCGCGGCGAAATTCCCGGCGCAGAGCCTCGAGGATCACCGCTTCGTCGTATTCGAGGACGTATGTCTGGACGGGGCTTCGCATGCCCGGGGCCTCCTCGAGCACGCTCATGTCGAGAATGCCGCTCATTGCCATGTTCAGCGTGCGCGGGATGGGAGTTGCGGTCAGTGTCAGCACGTCCGCGCCGACGGTGCGCTTCTTCAGCTTCTCCTTTTGCATCACGCCGAAGCGCTGTTCTTCGTCGATGATCAGAAGGCCGAGGTTGGCAAACTCAACATCCTCGGAGATGAGACGGTGCGTTCCGACGATTATGTCGATCTCACCGCGCTTCAGGCGGCGCAGGGTGAGGGATTGCTCCTTTTTGGTGCGAAAGCGCGAGACCATGTCTACCGTCACGGGGAAATTGCGCATGCGCGAGATCAGCGTCTGATAATGTTGGAGGCAAAGTATCGTGGTCGGCACGAGGATCGCGACCTGATAGCCGCTCTGCACCGCCTTGAAGGCCGCGCGGATCGCGACCTCGGTCTTGCCGTAGCCGACATCACCGCAGAGCAGACGGTCCATCGGACAGCCCTTCTCCATATCGCGCCGGATGTCCTCGATCGCCGAGAGCTGGCCGTCCGTCTCCTCGAACTCGAACGACGCGTCAAACTGCGCTGAAAGATCGCCGTCCTCATCAAATGCGATGCCTTCGGTGCGCTGACGGCGTGCGTATATCTCAATCAGCTCCTTCGCCATCTCGCGGCTCGCGGTCTTGGCGCGTGATTTGGCGTTGTGCCACTCCTTGCCGCCCATCTTGGACAGCTTTACGGGGTTGAGCTCCGAGGACGCGCCGATGTACTTCGACACAAAATAGAGCTGATCGGTCGGAAGGTACAGCTTATCTGTCCCGGCGTAGTTGATGAGCACATAGTCGCGAGAGACCCCGCCGACAGTGAGGTTCTCGATCCCCATGAACTGTCCGACGCCGTATGCCGCGTGGACTACGTAGTCCCCGACATTCAGGTCGGCATAGGAGATGATCGCCTCGGTGGAATCCTTCTTTATTCCGGCGATCTTGCGGCGTTTCTTTGCGCGCAGGATACCGGAGTGCCGCCGCGCCGAGGACGAAAAATCGAGAAGCGCGAAGCGCGGGACGTCGGTCTCAAAGCCCGCAAAGTATTCACCGACAGAGACGATCACCGGCAGGCGCGTTTTTGTTCCGGCAAGAAGCTCGGCGGTGACCGCACTGTCCGACGCAGTCGTGAAGCCGTCCTCGGCAAGCGCGGCGGACACCGATGCCGCCTCAGCGTCGGAGGCGCACAGCACGATCGGCACGGTCTTTTTGGCGATGTAGGCAGCGATGTCCTCGCAAAGGCGCGCCATGTTGCCGTCATACGCGGGCACATGGCGGCTGCGCATGTCGATTGCCTCCGACATTCCGGAGCGCACGAATGAGTCCTCGTACAGCGTCGGTATGTGTGCCGAGGCCACATCGATATCGGAGAACTCGCGCATCCAGACGCCGCCGGACTTTCCGAGCTCGCCGCTCTCCTTCATGTCCGTGATACTCTGGGAGAGGAGCAGGGCCGCCGCCTCCGCGCGCTCACGGCAGGCGTTTTCGGACAGCACGATGATCTCGTCGGCGTAATCCGCGAGACAGAGCGCGTCCGGGGAGGTCAGCGGAAGGTATTTGTCGGCGAAATTGATGTCGCCGTCGTTGTCCAGCGCATCGAGCTCCGCGCGGAGAGTGAGCGCGGCGGCACTGTCCTTTACCACGCGAAGCTGTTTTTTCACCGCCTCGCGGATGATGTCCCGATCGTACGCGGTGACGACATTTTCGACCGCAGGCACGAGGGTAAAGCGCTCGGTTTGATCTCCCGTGAATCGCTGTGTGTCGATATCGAAATTGCCGAGACGGTCGACCTCGTCGCCGAAAAGTTCCACGCGGATCGGGGCTGAGGATGGCGGGTAGATGTCCACGATCCCGCCGCGAATGGCAAACTGCCCGCAGCTTTCCACAAGGTCCGTCCGCCGGTATCCCGCAGCCACAAGCGCTTCGGCGAGGGCGGCAGCGTCGATCTCGCTGTCTGCGGCGATGTCGATGCAGTATGCCGCCAGCTTCTCGGGGGAGAGCGTCACCGAGAGCGCCGCCTGGGGCGTGGTGACTACGGTGAAATTATCCTCCGACATAAGGCGGTAAAGCACGGCAAGCCGCTCATGATCGAAGTCGTGAGAGGCTGTTATGTTGTTGAAATTGAAGTCCCGCGTGGGGTAGAACGCCGCCTCAGAGCCGCATTCATTGATGAAGGCGGCGAGGCGTTTTGCCTCGGAGTCCTCGGGGACGATTATCACAGTTCTTCGCGGCGAGGCGGCGAGCGCGGCACAGAGAAGGGGCTTTGTGCCGTCACAGAGTCCGGTCACACGAAGCACCTTACGTCTGCCGCGGCCCGGAGGTGCGTCCATCACACGGCGGATATGCTCAAAGTTGTCACCCGAGCTGAAAATTTGGCGAATCAGACCGAGGTTCATTCTTTCCCTCCGCTTTCGGTGCTGTCATTTGAGGAGCTGTTCTTCACGACGCGCGCCTTACCGTTGTATCTTGCCATTGCGTCCGCACATTTTCCGTCGAGGATCAACAAAAGTGCCTGCGCCGCTCGCTCGAAGGCGTTGAGCATCGCCTCCCGGTCGGATTTCGGGATCTCTCCGAGAACCCAGTCGGCAAGATCATATTCCGGACTCGGTTTCGCGCCGACTCCGATGCGTATGCGCGGGAACGCGTCGCTTCCCATGTGCTCGATGATCGAGTTCAACCCCTTCTGACCGCCGGAACTTCCGCCCTCGCGTATGCGGATCGCACCGGGCGCAAGATTGATGTCGTCGCTGATCACGACGATGTTCTCCGGCGTGATCTTGTAGAAATCCGCCGCCTCGCGAAGCGCCTCGCCGGAGTTGTTCATGAATGTCTCCGGCTTCATAAAGAGTACCCGGTGTGTGCCGACATTACCCTCGGCGCACATCGCTTTGAAGCGCGGCCGAAATGCCGGAAGCGAATACTCCCGCGCGATGATATCCATCGCAAGAAAGCCCGCGTTGTGCCGCGTGCGGCTGTATTTTTCTCCCGGATTGCCGAGCCCCGCGACGATGTGTGTCAGCTTTGAAGGTGCGCTGCCTCCGGAGGAGATTTTTTTGAATAGCTCGAATATGTCTGCCATACTGAATCCTTTGCAGTTACTTTTTGAAACGACGAAAGCGCGGGAGAATTCCCCCGCGATCCGCTTACATATATTGTAGCATTTTTCTGCCGAAAGTGCAAGCATATTTTGTCACAGAATAAAAATACGTCTTGTAAAAAATGCAGGCTTTTGCGCAGACACACTTAAGGCAACACCGCACAACTTTCGGCTGACGCCTTGACGGCCGAGCTGCACCGTCAGAATTGTGCGGTGTTGCCTCAAGTCTGCTGTTTCCCTTGTTCAAGTTTTTTGAAAAGGGGGTCCGGGGGAGAAACTTTTTTCCAAAAAGTTTCTCCCCCGG
>CAYVUJ010000002.1:0-19037 GCA_964454825.1 uncultured Lachnospiraceae bacterium
GCGGGGATCACGTCGGACGTTGTCATCATCGGCAGCGATTTCTACGAATCGATCTGGGCTAAGGAAGTCTGGGAAGCTCGCAAAGCCGGCAAAGAGGAAGAGCAGAGAGCAAAACTGCGCTCTATCGGATTCTAATAGTACCTATGTCAGATGTGAATTTCAGCCATGTGCCTGTGCTGCTTGAGGAATGCATGCAGGCGCTCGATATACGCGACGGCGGTGTGTATGTTGACTGCACCGCGGGCGGCGGTGGACATTCCTCAGAGATCGCCCGCAGAATGGGCGGCGGGAGGCTTATCTCCCTCGACCGCGACGACGAGGCGATCGCGGCATGCACTGCGCGTGTCGGTGCGGTTACCGAGCGCTTCACGGTCGTAAAGAGCAATTTCGAATTTCTCGGCAATGTCCTTGATGAGCTCGGTGTGGAGAGCGTGGACGGCGTCCTCTGGGATCTCGGGGTCAGCTCGCACCAGCTTGATGCGGCTGAGCGCGGATTTTCCTACATGGCGGACGCGCCGCTGGATATGCGTATGGATACGTCGTCGCCGACCACGGCGGCGGATGTGGTAAACGGCTACAGCGTAGATCAGCTTGCGAAGGTGATCGCGGAGTACGGCGAGGAGAAATTCGCCCGTAAGATCGCAATGTGTATCGCGGCGCGCCGTGCCGAGCGGCGGATCGAGACGACCGGAGAGCTTGTCGACGTGATCTGCGAGGCGATCCCGAAGGGGGCGCGCCGTGCGGAGGCACAGCATCCCGCCAAGCGCACGTTTCAGGCGATACGTATCGAGGTCAACGGAGAGCTTGCCGCGATCGAGCCGTCGATCCGCGCGGCAGTGGACAGGCTCCGCGCGGGCGGCCGGTTGGCGGTGATAACCTTCCACTCGCTCGAGGACCGCATCGTCAAGAATGTTTTCAGAGGATTTGAGAATCCGTGCACATGTCCGAGGGATTTTCCCGTCTGCGTATGCGGCAAAAAGCCCGAGCTCAAGGTCTTTAAGCCTCAGACGGCATCGGATACCGAACTTGCGGACAACCCGCGCTCACGCAGCGCACGGCTCAGGAGCGCCGAAAAGCTCTGAATCGCCGCACAACGAAAAGAAGGCGAAAAGAATTTTATTATGAGGAGAACGAGGTCATGACTTACGGCGTAGAACGTATGACGTTTCAGGGTAGAACTCTGCACGAAAAGCTTCGTGCGCAGTACGGTGATCGTGCGGCACAGTCTGTGAGTCGCGGCCTCGAGGCAAATTCTAAGAAGGCCGCGCGCGAGGCGGCCAAGCGCGCCGATGCGGCAAAACGTACGGAGTCTGCAAATAAGGCGGAGCCGGTCAAGCGCTCACGCGCGAACCGACGCGAAGCGTCCGCCGCGTCCGGCCAGAGAAGCGTGACTTCCGTCATGCGCAATGTCCGTTCCGGCGCCGCAGACGGTGCACGGCGACAGGGCGAAAGAGTGCGCCCCGCGAGCGACATGCGCCCGCGCGCAGCCGTCCGTCAGCCGTCCGCCGCACAGAGCGCGACCCGCGTCGCCGCACCGGGCGCATCCCGTGTGGGTGTGCAAGGTTCACTCCGTTCGAACGCGCACAGCGCGCAGGCTGAACGCAGATATGAGATGCCGCGGCAGTCGCATCCGGCGAGTGCACGTGAGATGTACGAGACGCGCAATCCATATCGCGTCCGCGTTAATTATTTCAAGAAGCCGGTCAGTGGCAGAAGCGACCTTGAGGTCAGCATCGCGACCTTCCCCCGCGCATACCGTGCGGGCATGAGCGCACAGCGTGCCATGGGCGCGGGCGTGGTCAGGGATCGCAGTGCCGAACACGCCTCGGTCCGCCGCGGATACCGCAGGGGCGACGTGCGAAGCGATCGCAGTGCGTATGAGAACAGCGTCGGCGTTATGGCAAACGCGTACCGCCGCGGTGAGCGCATGCGTCAGATCACACAGATCGAGAAGGCAAAGCCGACTCCGAAGACTGAAGACGAGACAAAACTTTCGCGCCGTTTTATTGCAAAAGTCCGTACGATCATCGGCGTGAAGGGTAGCCATACCGCGGAGCTTCGGGTGAAAAAAGCGCCTTTTCCCATCGGTACGGTTGCGCTGATGGCAGTGTGTACGCTTGTGGTGATGGTGATGATCAGCTCGTTCGCTCAGCTCAGCGAGTGCCGGGCGCAGATCTCAGACCTTGAGTACCGTCAGGAAAAGCTTGCGCTTGACCGAAGCCGCCTTACCGGTCTTGTGGAGAGCCGGGAGGACATCCGTGTCATCGAGAAGATCGCGGCCAAGGATATCGGCATGGTGAGCGCGGAGCTTGCAAAAGGACGTTTTGTGTCTCTGGCGGACTGCGACCGCGTTGAGGTCATTGAGGATGATCCGGAGGAGGAGAGCGGTGTTTTTGCCACGATCCTTTCAGCAATTTCGGCGAATCTCGGCGCAATTTCCGAGTACATCAACTGAGTCGGGGCACGAAATTCAAGACAAGAGCGTATTTATCGTGGCGTACAAGCATATGTGCGCCACGATTTTGAATATACATTGTGTGAAAGCTTATCCGGGAGGCAGACGTGAGGAGAGAAAAGAACAGTCATATCGCCGAGGGCGAAGGAAGAAAGAGAATAGAACGACGGACGGAATGTCGTGGATTTGTGTTCTTCGGCCTGTTCGCCGTGCTCGCGGTGTTTCTTGTCACGTCGCTGTTTCGCCTTCAGGTGGTGGAATATGAGGCATATCAGGAGCGTGTGCTCGATCAGCTCACCGTGGAGACACAGGTCAATCCCGCCCGCGGGATCATATCGGACTGCAACGGCAATGTGCTCGCGACCAATGTGTCCACATACACCGTCATAATCTCGCCGCAGGATATAATCGATGCGTGTGTGCCGAGTAAGGATAATGAGACGGTTGCCGTCTTCAATTACACTGACTCGAGCGGAAAAGAGCACAGCGGCGAGAAGATGGATGTGATGATCGCCACAAAGCTTTCGGATCTTCTCGGCGTCGACTATGACTTCGTGATGAAAAAAGCGTCACTTAAGGGGCGGCGCTATGAGGTCATCACAAAAGGTGTGGAGGAGGATGTGGCCGACGCGCTTCGGAGCTTCATATCGGAATATAAGCTTACGAATCAGATATACCTACGCGCGACACCGAAGAGATATTACCCGTACAAGGACCTTGCGTCGCATGTCATCGGTTTTTGCGATGCGGACGGTCTGGGTATCTACGGACTTGAAAAATATTACAATAATCTGCTTGAGGGCAAGAGCGGACGCTACATCACCGCGCAGGACGCCCATGCCAAGGATATGCCGTTCACATACGAGAGCTACATCGACGCCGAGGACGGCTACAATGTGGAAACGACCATCGACGTGTACATCCAGTCGGAGCTTGAGAATCAGCTCAAGCAGACATATCTCGACAACGGAAGCGATGAGCGTGTCTGCGGTATAGTCATGAACGTCAATACAGGCGCGATTCTCGCTATGGCGGTATACCCGACGTTCGATCTGAACTCACCGAGAACCCTTGACGATGCGTCGATGGAAAAGCTCGCGGAATATACCGAGGGGACCGACGAATACAATAAGCTGAGGATGGACCTTCTCTATCAGATGTGGACGAATAAGGCGGTTACGGGCCTGTATGAGCCCGGCTCGACCTTCAAGCCGGTCACCAGCACCATGGCATTTGAGGAGAATGTGCTCTCCGAATCGGACGGCTTCGTCTGCGGCGGAAACTTAAAGGTGGACGGATTTCCGCAGCCGATCTCCTGTCACAAGAATACGGGACACGGCGCGCAGCCTTTTTCCGTGATGCTCCAGCAGTCCTGCAACCCGACCTTGATCCAGGTTGCACAGCGTGTCGGAGTGGAGAAGTTCTATGATTACTTCCGCGCCTTCGGGTATACGGAGAGAACCGGCATCGATCTTCCCGCGGAGGCCGCTCCGATCTATACGAGGGAAAAGGACTTCACCGGGGTATCGCTTGCCGTCTACTCCTTCGGTCAGACCTTCAAGATCACACCGATCCAGCAGATCGACGCTCTCGCGGCGCTTGCAAACGGCGGAAGTCTTGTGACGCCGCATCTGATCTCGCGCGTGCTCGACGACGACGGCAATGTCATCTACGAGCATGAGACTAACATCCGTCGGAACGTGGCGAGCGAGAATTCCTGCAAGCGGGTCACGAATATCCTTGAAGAGGGCGTTTCCGGTGACGGCGGCGCGAAGAACTGCTATGTCCGCGGCTATAAGGTTGCCGGAAAAACGGGAACCTCTCAGAAGCAGGATAAATACGCTGAGGACGGTACACGTCCGTACCGTGTCGGCTCCGCTATGGGTTATGCTCCGGCGGAAAACCCGGAGATCATAGCGCTGATCCTGAACGACGAGCCGACAAAGGGCAGCTGCTACGGCTCAGTCGTCGCGGCGGGATACATCTCAAATCTGCTCGCGTTCACATTGCCGTATATGGGCTATGAGGCTGAGTATACCGAAAAGGACCTCGTGGCGCTCGAGACGACGATCGGCAACTGCGTCGGCTCCGACCGGGCGTCGGCGACGGCGTATCTCGACAGTATGGGCGTGAAGTATGAGCTGATCGGCGACGGCGACACTGTTACCTCGCAGATCCCCGAGTCAGGCACAAAGGTGCTCAAGTCCAGCGCGAAGGTGCTGCTCTATTTCGGCAACGCGACCTCGGATCCGAATGTCACCGTGCCGAATTTGGTTGGCTCGACGGCGCAGGCGGCAAGTCAGGTGCTTGCCAATATGGGGCTGAACGTCAGCTTCACCGGTACTCAGAGCGCGGGAGCTCTTGTAACGGCGCAGTCGTTCGGTGAAGGCACTTCGGTACAGCCCGGCACAGTGATAGTGCTGTCGCTTATGCATACGGACGGCACAGATTAAGATAAGATAACGAAAGTCGAAAAACGCGGAAGTCGAAGTTTCAATATTTCTATGCGAAAGGCAGAAGAGTATGAGGCTTTCAGAACTTCTACGCTCGGTGCGGGTGTATTCCTCATCCGTTTCGGATTTCGGTAATTTTGAGATCAGCGGGATTTCAACAGATTCACGTACCGTATCCCCGGGATACGTGTTCGTCGCCATCGACGGGATACACACAAGCGGTGCGGATCATATCCCCGAGGCGATCGAACGCGGTGCGCGGCTTGTCATCTGCGAGGCCTCTGCCGCGCGGCGATTTGCCGGCGCCGAGGGCGTCGATATTGTGATCGTCGAGGATTCGCGCCGCGCCGCCGCCGTGATATGGAGCAACTTCTTTGGCTCCCCCGGAGACGGCATGGAGGTGATTTGCGTCACCGGAACCTGTGGAAAGAGCTCCGTGTCGTCGATCCTGTACCATCTGCTCTCCTCTCTCGGAGAAAAGGTGGGACTTATCGGAACGCTTGGTGTGTCGGCGTGCGGCAGGGAGCTTTGCATGGACGGTGAGAGCGAGCTTGTTGACTTCCCGTCGGCAATGACGACTCCGGATCCGAAGTTTTTGTACGGGGCGCTCGCCGAGATGAGATCTCTCGGCTGCCGCTATGCCGTGGTGGAGGCGTCGAGCCACGCCATCGCACAGCGAAAGCTCGCCGCGCTCTCGCCGCGACTTTCGGTGTTTACCAATCTTTCTCCGGAGCATCTCGATTTCCACGGCAGCATGGAGAATTACCTTCTCGCAAAGGCGGCGCTCTTTGCCGGGAGCGAGAGCGCTGTTCTAAATGCGGACGATGCCGCATCCCGCCTTGTTGCCACATTCATACCCTCCGGACGCGTGGCGACTGTGTCGGCATGCGGCGGGGATTACATCGTATCCGATACGGTGACACAGGGACTTTTCGGGGTGGAGTACACCTTCTCTCACTGCGGTGCCGCTCGCCGCGTGCGCTTCCCGCTCGCGGGGGATTTCGGTGTCGTCAACAGCGCGATGGCGCTCGCGGCGGCACTCGAGCTCGGCGCAGATGCCGACGGTGCGGCGTTGGCGCTTGCCTCTGCGCCGCCTCTGTGCGGCAGGATGGAGGTGCTTTACCGCGGCCCTTTCACCGTGATGCGGGATTTTGCCCATACTCCGGAGGCGATGCGCCGCGCGCTCGAATTTATCCGCCGCCAGACATGCGGCCGTGTGGTGTGCGTGTTCGGATGCGGCGGGGACCGCGACAGGACAAAGCGTGCCCCGATGGGGCAGATTGCCGCAGAGCTTTCGCATATTCCCGTGGTCACGTCGGATAATCCCCGCACCGAGGATCCGGATGCGATAATCCGCGACATCCTCGGGACGTCGCCGGAGTGCGGACGCTTCACGGTCATCCCGAATCGCCGCCGCGCGATCGAACACGCGATCTCGCTTCTTTCGCCCGGGGACACGGCGATCCTTCTCGGTAAGGGGCACGAGACATGGGAGATTGACCGGACGGGAAAGCATCACTTTGACGAAAAGGAGATCGTCTCGGAAATTCTCGGCGAATAATTATGTACTCTTTGGTTAAACCCTTGAAAAATACAGCCGACTCGGTGTATAATATATTGTAGTATTTGATATGAGCGTTTCTTGAAAGGCAGGACGAATGAAATGAGTGTACAGCTGAAATTAAAGACACTTGGGGCAGAGGAAATCGCCGGTGCCGTCGGCGGGAAAATTGTCTGTGTCGGCTCTCCCGGAGAGGTGACGCTCGACAAGATATCCCACGATTCGCGTGACTGTGACGCGACTACATTGTTCTGTGCCATTCGCGGAGAACGCTTTGACGGGAATGATTTCATAGGCGACGCGGTCGCGCTCGGTGCGCCCGTGGTGCTTTGCGAGCGCGTGCCGGATGGCATATCCGGCAATTTCACCGCGATCGTGACGGAGAACACCGTACATGCGTTCGGCGCACTTTGCAAGTATTACAAGAGCTTTTCGGATGCGATCTTCATCGCCGTCACCGGCTCGGTCGGCAAGACGACGACGAAGGAGTTCATCTACGCCGTTGCCTCCGAGTCGTTCAAGACTCACAAAACGCAGGGCAACTACAACAATGAGATCGGCCTTCCGCTGACGATCTTCGGCCTTGAGCGTGATCACCGCGTTGCCGTTGTGGAGATGGGCATGTCAAATCGCGGGGAGATTGCGTATATGTCGCGCCTTGTGGAGCCGGACATCGCCGTGATCACGAACATCGGGACGTCCCACCTCGCCTCGCTCGGCACGCGGGAGAACATCTGCGCCGCCAAGATGGAGATCGCTCTCGGACTGAAAAAGGACGGCACGCTGATACTCAACGCGGACGAATCGCTTCTCTTCGAGAAGCGGGGCAAGGTCACGCCGGAGCCGGAGTTCATCTCCGTATACAACCGCTTCGGCGATTACCGCGCGGTGAATATCCGGAACACCGCGGACGGGATGATGTACGACCTCATCTACGACAACAAGCCTGTGACGAACGTCGAGCTTCCGGCGCTCGGCAAGCATAATGTGTACAATTCGCTCATTGCCTATGCTGTGGGCGTGAAGCTCGGGATGTCGGATGACAGTATCCGCCGCGGGCTTGGTGCGTTCGTGTCGGCGGAGAAGCGGCAGAATATCTATGAGCTCGGCGACATCACCGTGATCGACGATTGCTACAACGCCTCCCCGGAGTCGATGCGCGCGTCGATCGATGTGCTCATCTCCGTCGCAAAGAAGCGCGGCGCATCCCCCTGCGCCCTGATCGGCGATATGCTGGAGCTTGGCGAGTACACCAAGCTGATGCACGATCAGCTCGGACAGTACGCGGCCCAGATGAAGGTGGTGCGTCTCTACTGCTTCGGCGAGATGGCGGATGTCGTCGCGGGAGCGGCAATCAAAAAGGGCGTGCGTGCCGACAATGTGTGCGTCGTCCTTGACCGCGAAGAGCCGGAGGCAATGGCGGCGCTGATCGACCAGTCGATCGAGCCGGGTGATGTCCTTCTCGTGAAGGCGAGCCGTGGGGTGCGCGCGGAGCGCATCATCGAAGCGCTTGAGACGCTTCGGAAAAAGAAATAACATCAGGAGAATTGATATGAAATTGGGGGTCATATTCGCCGTCTGTGCTGCTTCGACATTTGCGGCGACGGTGCTTATATTAAGAAAGCTGATTCCTTATCTGAAATCGAAGAAGATGGGACAGCATATCCTCGAGATCGGTCCCCGATGGCATAAAAACAAGGAGGGCACACCGACAATGGGCGGGCTTTCCTTCATTCTTGCGTCGGTGGTTGCCGCGGCGATCGGGACCGCGTATATCTGCGCTACATCATCCATCGAAGGCGCACTGCCGATGCTTTGTACCTTCGGATACGCGATCCTGAGCGCCCTGATCGGCATGATCGACGACCGGGCGAAGCTGCGTAAGGCGCAGAACGAGGGGCTCACGGCCCTGCAGAAGTATCTTTTGCAGCTTATTTGCGCGGGGATGTTTCTTGCCGCGATGAGCCTGACGGGTAACCTTACCACGAAGCTTGTGATCCCGTTCACGCACGGATTTACGCTCGAACTCGGAATCGTGTATTACGTGGTCGCGCTCATTCTGCTCACTGGCGTTAATAACGCCGTCAACCTTACGGACGGTATCGACGGGCTCTGCTCCTCGGTGACCCTTGTGGTCGGTGTGTTCTTCGCTCTGGCGGCGTTCGTGCTTGGGCTCGCAAGGGATTCGCTCGCGATCTCTTCGGCTGTCGTCATCGGCGCGGCGGCGGGCTTTCTTGTCTATAATTTCTACCCCGCGCGGGTGTTTATGGGTGATACCGGCTCGCTCTTTTTGGGTGCGATGGTGAGCGGCTGTGCCTTCATGACCGGCTCTGAGCTCATCATCATAATTTGCGGTGCGGTGTATATCGTCGAGACGGCCTCGGTTATACTCCAGGTGGGCTTTTTCAAGCTGACTCACGGGAAGCGTCTTTTCAAGATGGCGCCGATCCATCATCATTTTGAAAAATCCGGCTGGAGCGAACTCAAGGTCGTGGGCGTGTTCACGTTTGTAACAGCGCTTATGTGCGCGCTTGCGTGGCTCGGGCTTGTTCTGTGAGCTTGGATGCATTTTTGACAGTACATACGATACAATGACAGATAACATCTGAACGAAGGGGGGCGTGGACGGATGGAACCGAAGGACAAAAGAGGCCGCACTGCCTCGCCGCGCACAGGCGGGCATGCGAATGTCAACGTGCGTCGCGGCGCATCGTCATCTCATTATCGCGCGGCACGGGATGCGTCCGGTGCTGCGCGCGGCACAGATCGCGGCGCAAAACGAAATGGTGCCGGCCGCGGGGGAAATTCCCCGGAGCGCGGTGCGGCACGTCGCGGTGAGGTGAGGTCATCCGGACGTGGAGCGAACACACCCCCGACACGGCGCGATGTGTCCCGAAGCCGTCCTCAGAATCAGAGCCGCACCTCATCCGGCGGCGCGATGGTCCGCCGCACCACATACGCTGTCACCGAAAAGACCGCTCTGCGGCGCGCTGTGGATTTCACCGAGAAACAGCTCGAACGCCGCCGGGAACGGATAATAAAGGGCAACGATCAGCGTCTGCTTACCGAAAAACGGCGTAACGCCGGGATCGTGCGGACCCGCTCCGGGGTTGACCGTCCGATGCTCGTGCTCGTGCTTGTGCTCCTTGCACTGGGGACTGTCGCCGTTTTCTCGGCGAGCTATCCCGCCGCCATCGCAGATGGGCTGAATGCGATGTATTACGTCAGAAAGCAGCTGATTTTCGTTGTCATCGGGTCGGTCGCAATGGCCGTGACCACTGCGATCCCGCATACATTCTACAAAAATATTGCTCCGGCGGCGTTCGGACTTGTGACACTGCTTCTGTGCGCGGTGCCGTTTGTCGGTATCGATTATCAGGGGACAAAGCGCTGGATCGGCATTCCCGGCACTGATTTCAGCGTACAGCCCTCGGAGCTGATGAAGATTGCCATCGTCATCATACTGGCATGGTATTTTGATAAGTTCCGCGAGAGGGTCACCGATCGCCTCAACTTTAAAAACACCTTCTTCTTCGGGGTGATATTCCCGGCGCTCTTTGTCGGAGTCGCCTGCGGACTTGTCATCATTGAGAAGCATCTGTCCGCCACGGCGATCATCGCCGCGATCGGGCTTTCGGTCATGCTTATCGGCGGAAGCCATATCGGGATAACACTTGGCGGCGCGGCGGTGACAGGCTTTACGGCGTTCAAGGTTTACATCGCGAAGAACCCGTATGCCGCAAACCGCGTCAATACGATGCTCGACGAAAATGCAAATGTCCTCGCTGAGAAGTGGCAGACGACACAGGGGCTTCTTGCGATCGGAAGCGGCGGACTCCTCGGCGTGGGGCTGGGCTCGGGCAGACTGAAATTCAGCTATGTCTCCGAGGCACAGAACGACTTCATTTTCACCATCTGGTGCGAGGAGACAGGCTTTGTCGGGGCACTTCTCGTGATCCTTCTGTATCTGGCGTTTATCTGGCGGGGCTTCAAGATCGCCATGCACGCGCCCGATACCTTCTCGGCGCTTCTGGTGTACGGACTGACGGCACATGTGGGCATTCAGGCGTTTCTGAATATCCTCGTCGTCACGGATAACATGTTCAATACCGGCGTGTCACTGCCGTTCTTCTCGTACGGCGGATCGTCGCTCGTGGTGCTTCTTGCGGAGATGGGGATGATCCTTTCGATCTCGAAACATTCCTTCCAGAAGCGCTGATGCAGGTACGACTTGCGTCCTCCGGTTCGCGCCGGGTGCGCCCGGGTGACGGGTGTGATCGATCGCCGAGCATCCGGCCGCTTAGTGTGACCGATAGCCGCGCGTTCGGCCGCTTAGTGTGATCGATCGACGCGCGTTTAGCCACGGTGTGAAACGGATCACCAGGGTCGCGCGCCGACGCCCCGATCGCTGAAAGCTACCAACTACTGAAAGGTCAAATAATGAGAGTTCTTATGACAGGCGGAGGCACCGGGGGACATGTCAATCCCGCGCTCGCCATCGCCCAAACGATAATGCAGAACGAGCCGCAGAGCGAGATCGCCTTTGTCGGCACACCGCGCGGGATCGAAAACAAGCTCGTGCCGAAGGCGGGGTATAAGCTCTACCATATCGACATTCGCGGCCTCAAGCGCTCGCTGTCCCTCGAGAATATACGTACGGCGATCCTTACGGTCAAGGCCGTTCATAAGGCGAAGGCTCTTGTGCGCGAATTTAAGCCGGATATCGTCATCGGCACAGGCGGGTACGTCTGCTATCCAGTGGTCAAGGCGGCCGCGTCTCTCGGCGTGCCTACGGCGCTTCATGAATCCAACGCCGTGGCGGGCGTTGCGGTGAAGCTTCTCGCCCACTGCGTCGACCGCATATTCCTCAATTTCGAGGAGACGGCGACCTCGCTGCGTGAGTATAAAAGCAAGCTCATGCGCGTCGGCAACCCCCTTCTCGGCTCGTTCCGGCGTATACCAGCACAGGAGGCGAAGGAAAAGCTTGCCCTGCCTGCGGGATGTGAGACGCTCCTTCTCACCTATGGGGGGAGTATGGGCGCAGAGCGGCTCAATGACGCCGTTCTTGAAATAATGGCGGAGTATACCTCAAAGCATCCCGAGGTGTACCACGTCCATGCGACCGGTGCGATCGAATGGGAGGCGGCTTCGAAGAAGTTCCGCGAGCTCGGGCTTGAGGGCTGTCCCAACATCGATATGCGCGAGTATATCTACAATATGCCGGACATGATGGCGGCGGCGGATCTCATCATCTGCCGGGCCGGGGCGATGACGGTGTCGGAGCTTGCGATGTCCGAAAAGGCCGCTGTCTTTATCCCCTCGCCGAACGTGACGAACAATCATCAGTATAAGAACGCGAAGGTCCTGTGTGATGCGGCCGCGGCGGAGATGGTCGAGGAGAGCGCGCTCGATTCGGGTGCACTTCTCGGGATGGTGACGAAGCTCCTCTCGCCGCAAGGGACGAAATTGCGCGCCGAGATGGGCGAGCGCATTGCGGATTTTGCTGTCCGCGACGCAAACAAGCTCATATATAAGGAAGTAAAAAAATTGACCGCAAAGGACTGAGGTCCCATCCGCCCGACGGCGGATGGCGCCGGACAGCGGTGGAATTCGGAGGCTGATAATGAAAAAGAATACTGAGCCGTCCGGACTGTACGAGAAGATCTACGAGAGCGAGCAGCGCCGACGTGTCGCTGAGGCGGAGAAAGAGGCTCGCATTGAGGAGGCAGCAAGACGTACGGCGGCTAAGGGACGGCGGCGCTCGATCCTGCGCGCGCTGGCGACCTTTTTGCTCGTTATGTGTGTGTTCGTGCTTCTGCTTACGGTGATCTACAAGTTCATTTTTGTGATCTCCGACATCAGTGTGGCGGGGAACAGCCGCTACAGTTCCGGGGAAATAACCGAAGCGTCCGGGGTCAACACCGGGGACAACCTCTACTCCTTCAGTTCCCGGATAGCCGGGGAGAAGGTGCACCTGACCCTGCCGTATGTGAAAAGTTTCGAGGTCCGGCGCGACATACCGAATCGCATCACGTTCACAGTAGAGGAGTACGAGGCTCGATTCTATGCGTATGTTTACGGACAGCGCTGTATTCTTTCTGATGACTTGACGGTTCTTGAGCTTGCTCCGGGGACCGACAGGTGCGAAGGGCTTTGTTACCTCAGCCTGCCGTCTGTGAGGGAGGCGGTCTGCGGCAAAAAGCTCGTGTTTCGCACTCAGCTCGATGAAGAGCATGTCTACGCCACTGTTGAAAGCATGATCCGCTCGGAGCTGGCGGATCGCATCACCGCGCTTTTGCTCGAGAACACATATGCGCTCTCGATGGAGTGTGACTCCAAGTATTACCTCAATTTCGGAAATTACTCCGATTGCGACATAAAGCTGCGCGTCGCATCGGTGGTCCTCAAGGATGAAATGTTCAAAACGGAGAACAAAATGAGGATCGATCTTACAAAAAATTCGGAAACTACGGTGATAATCGACAACACACTTGTACTGCATTGAAAAAACGTTTTAGTCAATTGAATAAAATCAAGGCACCGAAATCTACATTTGACTAAAATGGTGTTTTTCGACCGATTCTGCACCGAAACGCCTCTTTTTGCGGAAAAATGAGAAAAAATCAGCTTTTTTCGGGAGAAATTTGCGAAAAGCTATTGCAAAAAAAGCAAAATAAGTATATTATATATATAATAGTACCATAAATGGGGTTCGGATAAAGGCGAATGCCTTGAATGCTCCGGACGACTCGTTTTATGCACAAGCCAAGTTAAAAATACAGGACAATATAGATTACCAGGAGGACACAGAAATGCCGTTTGAACTCGACGAAAATTTTGACAGTGCCGTAAATATAAAGGTTGTTGGCGTGGGCGGTGCCGGAAACAACGCGGTCAACCGCATGATCACCGATAATGTCCGCGGAGTGGATTTCATCGCTATCAACACGGACAAGCAGGTGCTCGTTCACTCTACCGCGTCCCATAAGATCCCGATCGGCGAGAAGATCACCAAGGGTCATGGCGCAGGGGCGAACCCCGAGATCGGCGGACGTGCCGCCGAGGAGTCTATCGAGGAGATCAAGAACGCGCTCAGCGGCGCCGACATGGTCTTTATCACTGCCGGCATGGGCGGCGGTACCGGCACGGGAGCCGCTCCGGTCGTTGCTCGCGTGGCGAAGGAAATGGGTATCCTCACCGTTGGTATCGTCACAAAGCCCTTTGCCTTTGAGGGCAAGCGCCGCATGGAGCACGCTGAGTTCGGTATCACCAATCTCAGCGAGTTTGTGGATTCTCTTGTGATTATCCCCAATGAGAGACTGAAGCAGGTCAGCGAGACCCGCATCACTCTCCAGAATGCATTTGAGACCTCGGACGGAGTGCTTCGCCACGGCGTGCAGTCCATTTCCGAGCTCATCAATATCCCGCAGTTTGTCAACCTCGACTTTGCGGACGTCACCTCTGTGATGAAGGGCGCAGGCTACGCGCATATGGGCGTCGGACACGGCGAGGGCAAGGACAAGGCGGAGCATGCCGCCAAGGAGGCGATCTCCAGCCCGCTTCTTGAGACTACGATCAAGGGCGCGACCGGAATCCTTATCAACATCACTGCATCCCCCGACATCGGACTCGAGGATATCGACCTTGCCTCCACTATGATCGCAAACGAGGCGCGCGAGGGTGCAAACATCATTTGGGGCGCGGGCTTTGATCCCGAGCTTGAGGACGCAATGAATATCACCATCATCGCCACCGGCTTTGAAAATGAGAAGGAGGAGAATGCAAAACGCGCTATCCGCGGCGAGCTGATCCCCGAATCCCCCAAGGCTGAGGTGAAGAAGGTTGAGACCGTTTCTGCACCCGCGGAGCGCGAGGATGTTTTCGCCCCCACGGATGAGGAGAAGAGGGGCGAGATGCCCTCTGTGGAGCCCTCCACCATCTCTGAGGATGACTTCAACGAGCTCATCGGAATGCTCAAGAAGCCGAGAAACGGCGGCGCGCTCTGAGATCAGGATAAAGTTAACTATCCCCCAAAGCTCATGTGGTTTTGGGGGATTCTTTCATCGATAAAGGAGGATATATGATTCGAAGATTCGCCGGGTATTACCGGCCTCACACGGCAATGTTTATCGCCGATCTTGCGTGTGCACTGGCGCTGTCCGCGATCAACCTGATTTACCCGATAATCACCCGGAGGATGATAAATGAATTCATTCCGGACGGCGCGATGAGGCTTCTTGTGATCTGGGCGGCTGTTCTTCTGGGACTGTATGTTGTAAAGCTGTTTCTCAATTATTTTGTCTCGTATTGGGGACATGTCGTCGGGGTGCGCATGCAGGCCGATATGCGCGCGCAGATGTTCGATCACCTCCAGCGTCTGCCGGTCTCGTTCTTCGACGAAAACAAGACCGGTGCGATGATGTCGCGCATTCTGAACGACCTGTTTGAGGTCTCGGAGCTTGCGCACCACGGTCCGGAGGATCTTTTCATATCTGCGGTGCTTCTCGTCGGAGCGTTTGTACTTATGTCGGGGATATCCCTGCCGCTGACGCTGATCATTTTCTCAGCGGTTCCGGTCATGGTGGCGTTTGCCGCCTTCAAGCGTATCAAAATGAAAAAGGCATTTGCCGTCGCGAGAGAGCAGGTCGCCGTGATCAACGCCGGACTCGAGAATTCGATCTCCGGGATCCGCATCTCGAAGGCGTACGACAACCGCGATGCTGAGAACAGACAGTTCGGGGAGGGCAACCGACGTTTCGTCGGAGTCCGTTCCGAGGCATATAAGCAGATGGGGCAGTTCCATGCGGGAAGCACCTTTATCGGCGACTTTTTGCAGGTGGCGATGTACCTCGCGGGTGGGCTTTTCTGCGCGGCGGGGAAGATCAACGTAGGCGATTTCGCAGCGTTTCTTCTGTATATCGGTGTGTTCATGGACCCGATCAAGCGCCTGATCAGCTTTGTCGAGCAGTTCCAGGACGGTATGACAGGCTTCAGCCGCTTCTGCGAGATCATGGATACTCCCGCGGAGGAGGACGCGCCTGATGCCGTGGATATTGAGAATGTCAGTGGTGAGATCGAGTTTGACCGCGTGTCGTTCGCGTATAACGAAAAGACGGAGGTTCTGTCCGGCCTTTCGTTCAAGGTTGACGCCGGACGTACGCTCGCGCTTGTCGGTCCATCCGGCGGGGGCAAGACTACGGTCTGTCACCTGATCCCGCGCTTCTACGAGATCGACGGCGGCGCGATATTGCTTGACGGGAAGGATATCCGTACGCTCACGCGCTCGTCACTGCGGCGAAATATCGGTATCGTTTCGCAGGATGTGTTTCTGTTCGATGCGACGGTGCTTGATAACATCTGCTACGGCTGCGGCGACGTGCCGTTTGAAAGCGTGGTCAGAGCCGCGAAGCTCGCCAATATCCACGACTACATAATGACGCTTGAAAAGGGGTACGATACCCCCGTCGGCGAGCGCGGCGTGAAGCTTTCGGGCGGACAGAAGCAGCGCATTTCGATTGCGCGGGTGTTTCTGAAGGATCCGCCGGTGCTCATTCTGGACGAGGCAACGAGCGCTCTCGACAATGTGACCGAGGCGATGATCCAGCAGAGTCTGGACGAGCTGACGAAGGGGCGTACCACGATCGTCGTCGCACACAGGCTGACGACGGTCATGAATGCGGACGAGATAATCGTTGTCAACGAGGACGGCATCGCCGAGCGCGGCAGCCACGGTGAGCTTCTCGCGGCAGATGGCATCTACGCCGGCCTTTGGCGCGGGGCGACAAGACTGCCGGAGTGAGGGATTTGGGCTCTGAGTTTTGAATATGCAAATTCGAATATGAAAAAAGATATGCTGCCAAACGGCGGCATATCTTTTTGGTTACCAAAAAAAGGAATCCGGTAAGGTACCGGATTCCTTTAAGTATTGGTCGTTTCTCAGCCGAAGTATCTCTCAAGCAGACCCTTGAATGCCTTGCCATGGCGGGCTTCGTCGCGAGCCATCTCGTAAGACGTGACACAAGGTCACGTCTTCAGGGGGGTGATTTATAAGGGAACGGCGGCGAATCTTCTTCCTCTTTCCACATCAAAAGCAAGCGAGAATTTGAAAAATTCCACCAAAAGAACAACAAAAACGGAGGATTTTTCAATGTCTGTAACAGGGGTTTATCAGTTAGCAAACGGTTATTGGGCGTATCGTTTGGTAAGCACGATCAATGGGAAAAAACACGATATAAAGAAGACAAAAAACGAAAAGGGAAAGCCGTTCAAAACCGAGGCGCAGGCGGCAAAAGCAAGGGAGAGGGCAATCAAGCTCTCGAAAATCCAAAGAAGTGAGAGCTATCCAGAAGAGAACAATGTAACGATTCGTCAGATTTACGAGGAATATTCCGCGCACGGCATGAGAGGAAAAGCATATTCGACCATTCGCAAACAAAACAGCCTTTGGAGAAATCATATCGAGCCGCGCTTCGGTGATCGCAAAGTAAACGATGTCAGCGCAGGAGAGGTGAACGATTATCTTTGCGAATTGTATTATGTCGAAGGACGTGCTTTTCGCTATGTAGAGGGCTTTTTGAAGCTGTTCTATTTGATTTTCGGACAGGCATATTCCCATAACTGCATAAGCACGGAAACGTATAATAAACTGTGCTGTAATAAAGACGTACGTATCACCATGCCCAAACTAAAAGTTGACGATGATACCGATATTATAGCATTCAGCGCAGAGGAACTCGCTATACTGGACGATTATTTCAGGGGTACAAATGCAGAGACTGCATATTTGCTCGGAAGAATGTGCGGGCTTCGTATAAATGAAACATACGGATTGAAATGGAAAAATGTCGATCTGAAAAACGGACGGATTTTGATTGACAGACAAATGCAGTATCAGGATGGTCTTATAAAGCTCGTATCTTTGAAAACACGAAATGCCCGAAGGACGATTTACTTGAATGATACAATGAAGGACTTTTTGAAGGAGCAATTTCGCCAAAAGGAAGAAGCAGAGGAAACGCAAGCCGCACAGCGCGAACAGAATAAAACGGTTATTATTGATATTGACGGTAAGCCGCTTTCAAGTACAGAGCTTGTTAACTGCTTGCCGAACGGAAAGATTCAAACTGTCAATTCAATGAAATACCATAGCCGCATGCTGAAAGAATTGGGTATAGAATTCAAATATCATTATCTGCGCCATACCTACGGAACACAGCTCGCAAACCTTAACACACCTACTCATATTTTATGTAATCAGATGGGACACGCAAGCGGGAAGGTCACAGAACGATATTATCTTGCCGTATCTGAGCAGGGGATTGACGTTCTTTTGAACAATCTGAACGCTATGGAATGAGAGCGCGGACGAGCGGCGGCAAGCGCAAAATCCAAAAGAAAGAGGCAACAGTCGGATAAGCTGTTGCCTCTGTTTTTTCTCAGAAAACAAACTCTGATTGTTTCGAAGCAAGTTCATGCAATTCCGTCAATTTCTTCCGTTCTTTTGTATTTGCTTTTGGGGGTGCTATGGTAATCGTTTCTACTTTTGGACGATAATCCGATGTATTTATATTATTATTTTTTACTCTATTTATATTATTTATTTCTATATCCTCTGGCGAACTGCTGTTTGCGGCAACCGACACCCCCTGTTCGGCCTCCGTACTGTTTTCTTCATCATTGAACACGAGACTCGTGGATTTAACATAGTTGCTTGCGTCGCTCGGATGCGGAACTTCATAAAAATCGTATCTGTTCCCGGAGCTTTGAACAAGATAACCTTTATCTATCAACACCTTGAATTGATCTGAGTATGTAGAAGACGGCATTCCAACCGCTTGACGTATTGCCGCTGGGGAAAGCCCGAATTCATAATTGTTCGCATTTGACGCGAAATACAGATACAACAGTAATGCATGCGGACGAAGATCACGTGCCGCCGCCATCCAGTTGTCATTTTTTATGCCCAGAAAGTTACTCTGAGCGGGCTCTCGGTGTATCTTTACGACCCGCTGATTGGGTACTGTTTTACATCCATTGTTGTAGTTATTCTTAAAATCAGGCATATAAGCCTCCTTATTATTTTTTATTATAAGATATCGAAATCTTTCTTTCTTTATCTTACATATATATTATATCATATTTTTTTTAAAAAATCAAAAAAGATCGCTTGACCTGGACCCTTGAAAACCCTTGCGGGGCGGTGCAATTTGGGAATTTAAACCCTGAATTTCTTATGCTTTTGGAGAGGGGACACACGGCGCGTTCAAATGTTTGTGAAAATCTGCATTTCCGGTGATTTGTCTGCAAAACAACAGAAATGTTCCCGAAATGAGCGCGGCGCGCGTGCAAACGCACAAAATCACTGCAAATTCGCGCAAATGCACTTGATTTTACTGCAATGTCGGACGTTTGCAACAAAAAATAAATTTTTTCAACAAATTTCATCAAAATACTTGACAATATATATATATATATATATATATAATGGTATGTGCGATTTTGCCTTTTGTGGTGAGATTGCACATATTTTATTTTAGGAGGGCGCACATATGCGTATCATTCTCGACAC
>CAYVUJ010000003.1:0-15362 GCA_964454825.1 uncultured Lachnospiraceae bacterium
GCCCTGACCTCTGCCCTCGAACGGCTTTGCGCGGTAGAGTCCGTCGCCGGTCACTCCGATCCACTCTCCGACACCCTCGAGCAGAGCCTCCTGAAGCTTGGTCACGTTTCCGTTGCCGTCAGGACCGATGTTGAGCAGGTAATTTGCACCCACCTTGCGGCAGGAGCAAAGCGTTTCGATCAGCTCGGCGAGGGATTTGCAGTTGAAGTCGTGGCTTCCGCATCCCCAGTGATCGTTGATCGTCTGGCACATCTCGGCGGAGAGGTACTTCGGCATGCCCTCGCGGTTCATCGCCTCGGGGCGGTCCTGCTCGAAGGTCACGCTGTCGAGCTCGATGTTCCCGGGGCGTCCCTGCGCGGACAGCCCGGAGTTGTTGATGATGATCGCCTCCGGCTGGTGCTTTCGGATAACGCCGTAGAGGGCGTCCTCCTCCCAGTCTGCGTCCTTCTTCGACCAGTTTCCGTCGAACCACAGACCGCCGATCTTGCCGTAGTTGGTGCAGAGGATCTCGACGCTGTCGCGCAGATATTGCAGATAGCGGGGGAAGTCGCTCTCGAACTCAGGTACATGCCAGTCGAGGGTGGTGTGATAGAACATCGGAACGATGCCGAATTCGTTGCATGCGTCCACATACTCGCGGATAAGGTCGCGGCCCGCCGCGCTGTGCGGTGCGTCGAAGTCGGACAGCCCGCAGGTGTCGTAGAGCGAGAAGCCGTCGTGATGGCGGGAGGTAAGGATGATGTACTTCATCCCCGCGCGCTTGGCCAGTGCGGCGATTTTCCTTGCATCGAAATCCTTTGCGGTAAAGGTCTTTGCAAGCGCTTCGTACTCATCGTTCGGAATATGCAGAAGGCTCTTTGCCCATTCGCCCTTTGCAAGCTGGGAGTAGATGCCCCAGTGAATGAACATTCCGAAGCCTCTTTCTTCGAAATCGGTGATGCGTTTTTCCGGTACAGGTATAGACATAACGTTCTCCTTGTCGTTTTTTAAAATAATACCACAAAGAAGCGCAATATTCAAGGCGTGAGAGGTGAATTAGTTAAGTTTTTTGCAGAAAAAATTTCCTCAGAAAATTGACTTAGCGGCAATAATGTGGTATCCTTATAGATGATGTAAAATTTATAATGTAACTTTTTGGAGGAGGTTGCACTTTGTGTCTGAGAGGGATACTAACCTTCATAAGGATCACCGTTCCAGACTGAGAAAAAGATACGAGCTTGAGGGACTTTGGGCATTCGAGGATCACAATGTTCTCGAACTGCTTCTGTTCTACGCGATACCGAGACGGGATACGAATGTGATCGCTCATCGGCTTCTCGAGCGCTTCGGTTCTCTTTGGGCGGTATTTGAGGCGACGGAAAGCGAGCTTTGCAGTGTCGATGGTATCGGTCCGTCCACGGCGGCGTTTCTGAGACTTTGTCCGGAAATCGCCAAATGCGCCGACGCGAAAGCGCTTGAAGGTACTCCATTCATCACCAATGCGAGGTTCGGCTCGTATTTCGTGAATTATTTCAGATTTACCCCGCCGGAAAGCGCGTGTATTATGTTCCTTGACCGGGATATGAATTTTATTTCCCTGGAGGTTTTGACATACGGTGATATAAGCTGTCCGGAGTGTGTATTGGAACGTGCACTCGGATCTGCCGTCGACAGAAAGATCGAGTATGCCGTACTCGCGCATAACCATGGCGATGTCGGTACAGTTCCCACAAAGCAGGATATTTCCGTCACAGAGGAGATACGCCGTGCACTTTCTTTGCGCGGTGTGCAGCTTGTTGCACATTACATTGTAAGCAAATTCGATTATGAAAATATTATGGAGCACAAAAATGAACATGCTCCGTACGAGGAGGATATATGATCTGCGATAAAATAGAAAATCTTTCGCACTACGAGGGCCTTTGCCCGGCGTTTGCGGACATCGTCGCGTTTTTGAAGGAAAACGATGCTGCCGCGCTCGAACCCGGCTCGCACAAGGTCAGCGACAGCGTGCATGTCAATGTCGAGGAATACACGCCGGGGGAAAACGAGGTCTTTGAGTTCCACCGCGCATACACCGATCTGCAGTACATTGTTGTCGGTGACGAAAAGCTCGGTTTTATGCATCTCGGCGGCGGGGAGTTAGTGCGCGAGTACAATGAAGAGCTCGACGCGGGCTTCCTCCGCGCGACAGAGAACGACAGCGTCGGCACGCTGCTTCTGAATGCCGGATCGTTCGCAGTCTTTGAGCCGCACGATCCCCACTGCCCCGGCGGTATGTACCGCGCCCAAAATGTAAAAAAACTAATTTTTAAAATAAAGGTTGACTGATCATGGAAATCAAGCTTATTTCTCTCAACGAATATACCGTCATCTGCGAGAACGAGGTCGGCAAGGTCGACGCGTCTGTTAGCATGGAAAACGGTGTCGACTTTATAAAAGTGACGTTCAAAAGCGCAGAGGCGGTGAAGCCGCCGGTCATCAGGCTCCACTGGGAAGTCCCGCATATCGACGTGCAGGGCATCTGGACTCCGACATGTAATCTCAACCGGACGCTTCCGACCGTGTGGAGCGGATACTGGGAATCCGACAGTTCCTCCGGCGCACCTGTTGCGACGATGTTCTCCTCCGGCGGAAAGAACCGTCATACCTTCGCGTGCTCCGATGCCGTCAACAGGGTCAGATTCCGCTATGCGCTCCAGGAGGAGAACAGCGTTTACCTCTGTGACGCGGTGCTTCTCGACGCCAATATCGCTCCGCTCACTGAGTATGAGGCGATCATCCGCATCGATATGAGGGACGAGCGCTACGAGAGCGTCCTTCGCGACATTGCCGACTGGTGGGCCGCAATGCCCGAGTATACGCCGATGCCGGTGTTCCCGGAGTGCATCAGCCCGCTATATTCCACATGGTACAGCTTCCATCAGATGGCGTACGGCGATGAGATCGAAGAGGTCCTTCGCTCCTGCGCTCCGCTCGGATTTTTGTCCGTGATCGTGGATGACGGCTGGCAGATGGATGATTACAGCCGTACCTACGACTATTGCGGCGACTGGGAGGTCGTGCCCGGTAAGATCGCCGACATGAAAAAACACGTGGCGAATGTCCATGAGCTTGGAATGAAATACTTCCTTTGGTACAGCGTCCCGTATGTCGGCAAATACAGCCGCGCGTATAAGGATTTCGAGGGCAAATTCCTTGACGTTGCGGACGGCAGGGTCGTGCGCTTTGATCCGAGGTATCCCGATGTGCGCGAATATCTCATCTCCTGCTATGAGAAGGCGATGCGTGAATGGGATATCGACGGCTTCAAGCTTGATTTCATCGATTCCTTCGGTCAGCCCGACAAGGAGCCGGAAAACGCCGCCCCCGGCAAGGATTATGTCTCCGTACCTGCGGCGGTCGAGCGTCTTATGATGGATGTTCAGAAGCGCCTCATGGCGATAAAGCCGAATCTCTGCATCGAGTTCCGTCAGAGCTATATCGGGCCGGTTATGAGACGGTACGCCAACATGTTCCGCGCCGGAGACTGCGCGAACGATACCATCTCCAACCGCGTCAGGACCATCGACATGAGACTGACGCTTGCGGACTCGCCCGTTCATTCTGATATGCTCACATGGCATCCGGACGATACTCCTGCCGCGGCGGCACTCCAGCTTATCGCGACGGCGTTTGCGGTGCCGCAGATATCCGTGCGGCCGTACAATCTGCCCGAGTCGCACAACGCGATGCTCAAAAGCTGGCTCACCTTCTGGAAGGAGAACCGCGATACGCTCCTCTTCGGCAAATTCCGCGCGCACAATCCCGATCTGCTTTACTCGCAGGCGAGTGCCGAGAGCGCGGACTGCTACATCGGCGTGGCGTATGCGAACGGCCTTGTGATGAAGGACGCAGAGGGTGACGTATCAAAGCGCGTGTTTATAAACGGCTCCGGAGAGGACGGACTTGCCCTCGAAGTCAAGCCGGGACGCTACAGCATCACCATTGAGAGCTGCATCGGAGAAACGCTGTACAGCGGTGAGCGCGAGCTCGATTCGATATGCAAATTCGACGTCCCCGTCGGAGCAAGGTTGACATTGACTAAGTAATAAATTAAAAAGAAGGCGAATATAAATGACGAAAATCGACATTATCTCAGGATTTCTCGGAGCAGGGAAGACTACACTGATCAAAAAGCTGATCGCCGAGGCGTACAAGGGAGAGAAGGTCGTTCTGATCGAGAACGAGTTCGGTGAGATCGGTATTGACGGCGGATTTTTGAAGGATGCGGGAATCGAGATCAAAGAGATGAACTCCGGATGCATCTGCTGTTCGCTTGTCGGTGATTTTGCCGAGGCGCTGAAAAAGGTGCTCGCCGAGTACGCGCCCGACCGCATCGTGATCGAGCCGTCCGGAGTCGGAAAGCTCTCCGACGTCGTGCGTGCCGTGTCCGGCGTCGAGAGTGACGGTGCAAAGATATGCGCGCGTACCGTCGTGGCGGATGCGACAAAGTGCAAGATATATATGAAGAACTTCGGCGAGTTCTACAATAACCAGATCGAAAGCGCCACGGCGATCATTCTTTCGCGCACAGCCTCGATATCTCAGGAGAAGCTGGACGCGGCGATTGCTTTGATACGCGAGCACAACAAGGAGGCTGTCATCGTGACAACGCCGTGGGATGCGCTCGACGGCAAGGCGATCCACGACGCCATGGAGAGCGGCAACGCCTCTCTTGCCGAGGAGCTTTTTGAGGAGGAGGAGCTCTGTCCTGAGTGCGGTCATCATCACGGACATCATCACCATCACGGTGATGATGATGCCGACAAGCAGGAACATGATCACTGCCACCATGATGACGACGACCACGACCATGAGCATTGCTGTCACCACCACGATGAAGAGGATGACGGGCACGAGCATCACCACTGTGATCACGACCATGATGACCACGATCACGATCACTGCTGTCACCATGACCATGAACACGGGGACGATTGTTGCCATGATCACGACGAAGAGCACGAGCATCACCATGAGCATGGCGATGAGTGCGGCTGTCACCATCATCATGACGAAGAGCACGAGCACCACCATGACCACGGCGACGAATGCGGCTGCGGATGCGGCCACGACCATCATGGTCACCACCATCACGCCGATGAGGTGTTCACAAGCTGGGGCGCTAACACCGCGAAGAAGTTCACGGCTGAGCGCATAGGCGAGATTCTCAGCGCTTTCACCGAGTCGAACGATTATGGGATGATCCTGCGTGCAAAGGGCATCGTCGAGGGCGAGAGCGGCGAGTGGATCCACTTCGATTACGTGCCGGGAGAGCAGAATGTGCGCACCGGAGTTGCCGACGTTACCGGTAAGCTGTGCGTGATCGGTTCAAAGCTCGACGAGGAAAAGATCGCGGCGCTGTTTGGGGTTGTAAATTATGAAAGAAACTGAGATTCCGGTATTCATTTTCACAGGCTTTCTTGATTCGGGCAAGACCACGTTCATACAGGGAACGCTGGAGGATGAGCGCTTCAACGACGGCACGCCGATGCTTGTCATTCTCTGCGAGGACGGCGAGGAGGAGCTTGATTTCTCCGCGTATCCCCATGATTGCGTGACGAAGGTCACCTTCACAGATGAGCAGATGCTCACTCCGGACCGGCTCGAAGCCGCAAGGCGGCGCGCCAAGGCGGACCGTGTCCTCATCGAGTACAACGGGATGTGGATGCTCGATCAGCTTTTTCAGGCGTTCCCGGAGGGATGGCTTGTCGCGCAGGAGATCACCTTCGCGGATGCCTCCACCTATCCGTCGTACAACGCCAATATGAGAAACCTCGTGTTCGATAAGCTCAAAACCTGCGATGTTGTCAATTTCAACCGAATGACGGATGAAACTGACAAAATGGAGCTTCACCGGATCGTCCGCAGTGTCGGCCGCCGCACGGATATCCTCTACGACTACGGCGACGACCGCGTCGAGCCGGACGACATTGAGGATCCGCTTCCGTTCGATATCGACGCTCCGGTGATCGAGATCGCGGATGTGGATTTTGCGCTCTGGTATTCCGATATGATGGAGAACATGGAGCGCTATGCCGGGAAAACTGTCCTTTTCAAAGGTTATCTCGGCCACGATCCGTCACTGCCGAAGGGGACTTTCGTCGCAGGACGTCATGTGATGACGTGCTGTGCCGACGATGTTCAGTACGCAGGGATCTTGTGCAAATGGGGACGCGCGGCATCTGTCGAAAATGCATCGTGGGGCATGGTCGAGGCGAAGGTGAAGATCGAGAAGAACAAGGTATATAACGGAGCGGGACCTGTGCTCTATGTCGAGGCTGTATCTCCGGCCCAAGAACCAGAGACGGTAGTCGTGTCGTTCAGCTGAGTGTGCAAAAGGCATCTGCATAAAACGGCGTTGTTTTACACAGATGCATAATACAGGCGCATCTGCGGAGCGCAATGCACGTCGGATGCGACCGAACACGTCGAATGCGGACGAAGTTAACTGACAGGGAGGAATGTTGGAGTGAAGATGACGACTAAGAATGACATTGTTGCGGCGCTTCGGAGCGCAGGGATCGAGGATGGCGATGTTCTGTTCGTTCACTCCGCGCTCCGGCCGTTCGGATATGTGGAGGGCGGTGCCCCGGCGGTTGCCGAAGCTCTCATTGAGGCTGTGGGTGCGCAGGGGACTGTCGCCGCTCCGGCGTTCTCCTTCGTCCATGAGATACAGGATGATCCACTGATCGATCCTGCCAACGATCCCTCGGAGATGGGCGCGATCAGCGAGGCGCTCCGACTTCTCCCCGGCGCAAAGCGGAGCGCCGCCTACCGTCACAGTATTTCGGCTGTGGGGAAGCACGCAGATTTTTTGACAAATGTCGATCACAAGCTCTCCCCGTTCCAGATGGAGAGCTCGTTCGGGCGGATGTATGCGCTTGATGCGAAGATCGTGTTGATGGGCGTGGAATACGTCAATTCTACGAGCCACCATTTCGCCGAGTTCATTCTTCAGGTTCAGGATCGCCACACCATCGAGAAGAAGGTGCGTTTACGCCGCGAGGACGGCACTGTGATCGATACGACGATGACCGATTATCAGCCAAAACCGAATCCGAACGGCGAGTATTACAGTCATCCGCACGATTTCAACAAATCCGGACTGATGCTCGAGAACGCCGGCCTCGTGGGGATCGCTGCCGCCGGGAACGCGGTCATACGCGCCGTGCGTATGCGCGACGTGATCGGACTGCTGCTTCGCACGTACCCGCTTGATGATATGATCTTCTGCGTCAGGGATGGCGAGCACGAGACGGTGCTTCCGTTCGGGACAAGGACCGTGGGCGCTACGGTGCTTGACGGTGCCGGACGGCCGTTCGACCCGATTTGGTCATGTGTCGACCCCAGTGCCGTATTTAAAAGATAGCGGTAAATCCGCCGCCGATTTATACACATGCCGAAAATGTTGAGTGAGCGTATATAAGCGGCGCATGACGGTTGACTGAGTGAAATTTATAATGAGAAAAGGCAGAGGGGAGAAATCCTCACTGCCTTTTTCGCATATTCTTGTGTCAGGAATGCAGTCAACATAGTATTGCATGCCTATATAAATAATGAAGAAAAAATGAGACAAAGCCGTTCTTTGCTGTATGGTTTTACCGTGCCGCCGATGTAAGTTGACGGCCGGTATATGAGTTTACAGAGTGCGTGCGCGGGCGCGCGCGGCAAGGTACTCGTCCCGCAGTATAGCGCTTGTCTCCACCGATACGAAGCCGCCCTTGATGTACATCGATTCCCGCGCCGTGCCCTCGTAGGACATGCCGACCTTCTCCATCACGCGGCGGCTTGCCGAATTTCCGGCCATGCATTTGGCCTCGATGCGATTCAGACCGAGCGTGTCGAAGGCGAAACGGATCACCCGCCTGAGAGCCTCCGGTGCGATCCCCCGACCCCAATACATCGGGTTGAGCACATACCCGACCTCGGCACTGTATGCACCGAAATTGAACCTTGTAAAGCCGCAGCTCCCGATCATTTTGTCGCTGTCCTTCAGTGTGACCGCCCAGTCGTAAAACTCGCCCGCACGGTACCTCGACTGCAGATACGACAGGTAATTTGCCGTGAAACGCTCGTTCGGGTGGACATCCCACGTCAGATACCTCGTGACCGCGGGGTTTGAGGCGTACTCGAACATGTCCGCGGCGTCCCCCTTCTGCATTTTTCTGAGTATAAGCCGCGGCGATTCCAGTGTGGGGATACGGCGAAATATTTTGATTATTTCTTCACTTTCCAAGTATGTGTGCCTCCCGTTTCTGAGGATGGCGGACAAGGCCCGCGCCGCGTATATTTTACCACATTTTCACCCCGATATCAAGTCCGAAGAATGAATTGCCTGTATCGTATGCCGGGGATGAAACATTGTATAATAAAACGAAAAAAATCAGAAATTTTATTGACAATATGGCACTTCTGTGATAAGATATATGTGTGGTATGCACTAAAAATGCGTCCCGCAGAAATACAGTCTTATCAAAGATTGAAAAAACGTAAAGAAAGGAACAACAATCATATGAAACGTATTATTTCATTCGTTTTATGTGCTGCGATGCTTATGTCGAGCTTCGTGTTCGTTGCTGAGGCCGCTGATGCTCAGGTTCAGGCGGTTATCAACGCGATCGATGCTATCGGCGAAGTACATCGCAATGAGACCCTGATTCCGGATCTTAGCTTTGACGGGATGACCCTCAATGCTATAGCGACCAGTGAATACTGGGAGAGTCGTCCGGACTCTTGGAATAACATGGCTTCTTACTGCTGTGTTACTTTTTCAGAAGGCTCAAATACGGATGGGCTCAGAAGAGCTCCTGTTCTCCTTTGGAACAGAGACTTCCAGGTGACCCTTCAGTTCGTTCCCGCAGAGAACAACGCCGTGAAGTCATCATCGGCGTCTTACTTCGGCTGCAGGATCAACAATGTCTTCGCCGGATATCATTTCGGTAAGAAGGCGTTCGTTATCTCGGACAGCGACGGTAACTCGGTGTCTAATGTGGGTACTGCCAGACATGAAAAAGCAATTGACCTCGATCCCGATACTGCGTACACCATGAGGATAGAGTTCATCGCTGCTAAAGATGTTAACGGCAACATCACCATTGATGATAACAAGCTCATGGAAAAGAAGGCAGACGGTACATACGGTCTCATAGATGGCGCTACCCCCGGATATACTGCCATTTACCTCAACGACGAGCTGGTTGTTACATCTCAGACTACAGAGGGAAAGAATCCGGGATATTTGCCGAAGAATGCAAAGGGTGCTACAAACAAGTACTACATGGGCTTCAAGCCGTGGGTAATAAAGGATCATGCGGATGATCCGGACCTTGACAACAATGCATGGAACTGGAGAAACCTTTACGTTTTCGGTGTTGGTTCCATCTGCAACGTGATCCGTTTCGAAGCTTCTACTTTCGACGTGACGGATGATACCCCGTGGGGCGATCCTGCCGATCTTATGAAGCCCTGGACGGGTGAAGGTAATCCATCCGACGATGAGACCATGAACGCGTATTTTCAGAAAAACTCTGAAGTTGCTAAGCGTCCCCTTCGCGTGAATGACCTTTCCAAGAACTTCAAAACCAACTGGGGTTGGTATAATTCCAGCTTCACCTGCAAGGCTTACCTGGATTCCGGCGAGAAGATCGCTGCCGCTAAGTCTGCATACATGGCTCTGACTCCTCCTCAGAAGAAGGAAGTCTCCAACTACAAAACTCTCGTAGAGAAGATGCGTCAGTATTACAACCTCACTCCCGCGTACGGCGGAATTGACGCTATCAGTTCCGAGGCTCTCGCGGTCGTCGATGCAATCGATGCGATCGGCGAAGTAACCAACACCGACAGCTGCAAGGCTGCGATTGAGGCTGCTGAGAATGCTTACGCTGCTCTGACTGATGAGCAGAAGGCGGAGGTCTACAACTACGATGTTCTCGTTTGCTCCCGTCAGGAGTACGACGCGTTCCACGATCCGGACGTCACTGCTCTGATGGACGCTATCGCGGCGCTCAATCCCGTAACTCTTGCTTCTAAGGAAGCAATCGAGGCGTGTGAGGCAAAGTATGCGTCCTTCAACTCCGCACTCAAGACGAGCGTTACCAACTACGCTGATCTTGTCAAAGCCCGTACGGAATACGATACCCTTTGCGTAGAAGAGGTCCGTGGACTGATCGCAGCTATCGGCGATGTCACTAAGGATAGTGCTGATGCGGTCAACCTGGCAAAGAGCAAGTATGAAGCTCTGCGCGACGATCTCAAGGCAAGAGTTGCAGACGTCAAGCCTGTGCTCGACGCTGCAAAGACCGATCTTCGCATGATCAATCTCGACGGTCTTGATTACACCGATCCTGAGGTGATCTCCGAGGTTCGTCTTGCAAAGAACTACTATCAGATCCAGAGCGCGGCAGCAAAGGCTCTCATGAAGAACAAGGGTTACCTTGATGCTGCTCTCGATGTTGTCATCGACGTTGTCGAGGCACAGCAGATCGATTCCCGTATCGACAGCATCGGCGATGTGGCCTTCATGGAAGGCACAACCGTGGTAAACGGTCTCGGCTTTAATGCAAAGAGCGGACAGGGATATTCAAACCTCTCTGTTTATAATCCTATCGGAGATAAAGTCGATACGAAGATGCACGCTCCGTACACCGTCTCGTTTGATATCGTTATCAAGAGATGGCTGAACGACGTGAATGACAACTCCGCGAGAATTGCGGTATATACCAAGAATGACATTGCATTGGCTTACAACGGTGTCGAGAAGAAGTTTGTCATCGGTGACCCGGGCAAAGGCGGCTTCTCGGGAATGGATAACCCGACGGGCGACTACGCTGAATCCGAGGTCATCGAGCTCAAGCTCAATGTTCCTTACAATATTGCGTTCGAGCTTGACAGAGATCATGTGGCGATCTACCTGAACGGTAGGCAGGTTGCTTATACCGATAAGGTTGCTTACGATCCTGAGAGTTACCTCATCTTCTACCCGGCAGGACTTGATATGATCGTCACCGGATATGAGATGATCTTCAACGGCGAGGTCGTTGCTAACCATATCACCGGCGATCAGTTCCTTGCTGCAAATAATAAGGACGGCGATATGAATACCTGCTACACCTGGAAGGGCTTCCAGGGTGTTTGGAATCCCGCCGCTCTTGCAACCAACGACAAGGCAATCAACGATTCCGGCTACATTGTAGAGACTCTGTACAACCGTTACATGGCTCTGAGTGAGAATGAGAAGGCTCTTGTCACAAAGTCTGATAAGCTCATTAAAGCGTATAAAGAATACGCTGACAAGAAGAATTACGGACTCATTCAGGTAGCTATCGATGCTATCAATGAGATCGGTGATGTTTCTCTCGACTCCCTCAATGTGATCGCTTCGGCAGAGTATGCTTACTCTGAGGTTCCGGAGAACTTCAAGTCCGAGGTCACCAATCTCGCAACTCTTACCGCGGCACGCGCTAAGTACGATGAGCTCTACGGTAAGGATATTAATGACAGAATCGCGAATATCGGTGAGGTCACCTTCGCGAAGTCCGAAGAGGTCAAGCGCCTCAACGCGGCTTACAATGCAATGACCGATGCTCAGAAGCAGTATGTCACTGACGACAGCGTGGCTGCTCTCAATGATGCGCTCGATGTCCTTGCTGAGTTTGCAAAGGCAGTGCCGGTCGATGATGCTATTGACAGTATCACCGGTGTCGATTTTAATAACTCGACTCTGATCGACGGTGTTGTGAAAGAGTACAAGATCACCGAAGATGGATATACTTTGTTACAGGGAGCTGACAGCATCCTTGGAACTAAGGGTTACCAGATCGAGTATGACTTCCAGTATTCTGCCGTTGAGAGCAGTACAAAGGGTGTAATCCAGGGTTCAAACAACGGTACCGGCTCTGCCGGCGTGCTGAACGGTGTTGATCTTGCCCATAACATGGTATTTATCAAGACCGGCGCAAATCCGTTCGCTGTTGTCGATCCGGCACTCTATGATAAGACCGCGGCCTACACCTTCTACAAGGATCGTTGGTATCACTATAAGGTCGTGTATGCGCCTGTCGACAATACGAATTACAAGGTCTCGATTTACATCGACGATAAGCTGGTCCTTGAACACAGCGAGGTCAACAAGGATTATGCCGAAAACAGCGGCAACAATATTTGGTACATCGTTAAAGGTATCAGCGTGAACGGGCTTCTCACCAACGCTGTTGCAACCACGAATGTTGATAAGCTTCCTGATGGAGTTACTGAGCGCAGTGTTGTTTGCAAGATCGGCAGTACTTATCGTTATCCTGCCGGTTACACCATCGGTCAGTATAACAAGGCCAATGTTACACGCGCGCGCGAAATGTACAACGCACTTTCTCCGCTCGCACGTACTGCGGTTACAAAAATAGCTACCCTCGAGATTCAGGAGCGGTCTTTGGGTATAACTCCTCCGACTGAGGCTGCACTCAAGGTTATTGACATGATCAACTTGCTTGACAGCAATTCCGATCAGGATGCACTTGATGCTGCTGAGGCTGCATACAGGGCTCTGACCAGTGCGGATAAGAGAGGCGTAACCAACTACAGCTACCTCCGCAGTCTCTTCGATGAGAAGGCAGCGGCAGTGGTCATTGAGATGATCAACAATCTGACCGTTAACTCCTCTGATGATGATATTGCAGTTGCAGAGGTTGCTTACAATGATCTTACCGCGGCTCAGAAGAAACTTGTTGAAAACTACGGCAAGATCGCAGATATTCGCAGTGCAAAGGCTGCTAAGGCCGTTGTTGATGCTATCGCAAAGCTTAACGTGGATTCCGCTGAGGCTGACATTATTGCGGTTCAGAATATGTATAACGCACTTTCTGATGCGCAGAAGGGTCAGGTAACCAACTACGCCGATCTCGAGGCGCTTATCGCCAAGATCAGCGAGAAGAAGGTCAATGCAGTCATCGAAGCAATCGATAAACTCAACGATAGTTCCGACAGAGAAACCGTCAATGCTGTTAAGGCTCAGTACGATGCACTTACCGACGCCGAGAAGGAAAAGGTAACTAACATTGGTAAGCTTAATGACATTATCAACAATAGCAGCGCGGCTGTTGCAGGCGTAGTTGTTGAGAAGATCAACAAGCTCTCTGCCGGCTCCTCTGAGGAAGAGGTCATGGCTGTTAAGGCTGAGTATGACGCACTTACCGCTGACGAGAAGAAGTTCGTAACCAACTACGACGCTCTTAAGACTCTGGTCGATAATATCATGTCCGCGAAGGCACAGGTTGTTGTCGATGCTATCGCAAAGCTCAATGTAACTTCCAATGACGCGGATATTAAGGCTGCTGAGGATGCATATGCAGCTCTTGCTGAGGATGCTAAGCCGTTTGTCAGCAACTACAACCGTATTAAAGACGTCCGTGATGCAAAGGCTGTTATCTCCATGATCGAGGCTCTCGACAATGGTTCCAGCGATGCAGATGTTACCGCAGCTCTCAATGCGTACAACGGACTTTCCGCTACAGCTAAGGCCCTTGTTAATAACAAAGCTCATCTTGATGAGGTTCGTAGTGAGAAGGCTGTTGCTGCTGTCATTGCGATGATCGACAAACTGTCAAAGGATTCCTCTGATGAGGAGATTGATGCTGCCGAGGCGGCATATGAGGCACTTGCTGATATCGATCCGGAGCTGCAGGACCGAGTTCACAATTACAAGCATATAGAGGATGTCAGAGAGCAGAAGAAGGATCCTGCGGTCACCGCTGTGGTAGCAATGATCCAGAAGCTCAATGTCAACTCCTCTGCTGAGGAGCTCGCCGCAGCAGTCGATGCTTACGAGAAGCTTGAGCCTGAGCAGAAGGCCCAGGTCTACAACTACCCGCTGATCGTCACCATCTGTGATGAGAAGGCAAAGGCGCTCGTAGCTCAGATCGATGGACTTCCCGAGCTTAGATACGTTGATATTTATCACAACGAAGATGCGATCAAGGCTGCTGAGAGAGCTTACGATGCTCTCGTTAAAGAAGCACAGGAGAAGGTCACCAACTATTCTAAGCTGCAGGCTCTCTCTGAGAAGCTCTCCGCTCTTACTGATTGGAATAAAAACAAGGACGTCAATATTCTTAACAGTACTTTCGCAGGATTTGCGAAGTACGATCAGGAGACTATCGACAGCTACCTGAAGGAACCGGTAACGGGTATCTACTATATCTTCGAAGAGGTTGACAAGCTCGATCGCGGTGAATCCACCACAGGTTATTTTGCCTTCGATGATGTTCGGAACGAGATGGTGAAGAACGAGAGCTATGTCAAGCTTGACTTTGATATTAACGTTACTGATGTTGACCTTATAAACGGTTGGCCGATGCTGTTTAAGCTCATGATCGGTGATACTCATACAGGATATGACTTTGTCAACAAGGGATTCTTCTGCGGTACCGTGACCAACATGGACCACGGTGCACTCCAGGATGCTGAAATCTTTGTTCCTTATGAGTTTGAACTTGGCGTATGGCATCACCTCACTTTCGAGCTTGATCGTGAGAATATTTCGATTTCACTCGATGGTAAAGAGGTTCTTAAGGGCACATTCGTCGGCCAGTATTCATTCTGCATCTTCTATCCGTGGCTCTGCAACCTTGAGCTGACCAATGCTGTTTACACCAACAGAAACGGCGACAAACTTCTCAGCGCGCTCAAAAAGGTGAACACGAATCCCCCGACTGGTTGGAAGCAGAAGTCTAACGCTAAGGGTGCCGTGATGCTTGATCTGGTCAAGACATCTGTTCAGAAGGCTCGCGCTGCATACGAGGCTCTTACCGCCGAGCAGAAGGAGCAGATCGTTGGTCTCGAGAATCTTGAGAATGTCGAGGCAATGATCGCCCGTGCAGGCAAGAGAGATATCGTTGTTTCCGGCGGTCTCGCAAGTGGTACGCTTGTGGACGAGGGCGCTACTGTCACCATCGTTGCAGATGCAGCTCCTGCAGGCAAGGTGTTCGATAAGTGGGAGGTTGTCTCCGGCGACGTCGAGCTCGCAGATGCCAGCGCAATGACCACTACATTCGTTGTGGGCGCTGAAAATGTTGAGATCAAGGCGACCTACAAGGATATCGGCTGCGCAATCACCGTCACCGGCGGTACTGCAGATGTCGCATCGGCAGCCGCAGGCGCAACTGTCACCATCACCGCGGACGCACCTGCTGAGGGTATGGTATTCGACAAGTGGGAGGTTGTCTCCGGCGGCGTCGAACTTGCAAATGCAAATGATGCAAGCACCACCTTCACCATGGGTGAGGAGGCTGTTGAGGTCAAGGCGATCTACAAGCCTGATGTCAAAGTCACCCCCGGCGATGTCAACG
>CAYVUJ010000004.1:0-15085 GCA_964454825.1 uncultured Lachnospiraceae bacterium
GAGTTCCATTTCGCGTGCCTCGACTACGCGGAAAGGATATAGTATATCGACGAAGAGAAGCGGAAACGAGGTTATTATCCCGGTACATATCTGAAAAGCACGATCAGCGAGGCAGGCCGCCGCCCTTCAAGGGCGGCGGCCTATTGCGCCTCCGCTGGGGGCGCAACGTCGCGGCATGAAATATGACGGTCAATGGAGTTGAACCGGCCGCGACGGGCGTTCATTTGGTGCATGTCCGGACTTATGCAGACCTTCGAGTTTGATCTCCGAGCCTCCGAATCCGCGCATCCGAGCCCTGTCCCCGAAACCTACGAATCCGCGCATCCAGCTCGGCCGCCGAGCTCAGTCTCCGGGAGGCGGACTCAATATGTGGGAACTTAGAAAAAATGTTCACTGCAGAAGCCTTGAAGGCGCGAACTTGTTTGCACTCATGTGCCAGGACCTGCGCCAATGCTCTTGATGAAAATGTTCGAAAGTTTCTTGTGGGTGCCCGCGCGGCGGGGAATTTTTTTAAAAATTCCCCAAGGGCACGTCTTAAGCTTCCGCCTATGGATACGGAGTCGCGCGAGCGCGCAGTGCGCGCAAAAAAACTCCGACGCAGATGCGTCGGAGTTTTTTTACTGTGTCATTATTTCGTCTCAAACGGGAGAGAGACAATGTGCTGCATGAGCTCGATGACATCGCGGGAGTTGATCAGATCGCTGTCCGCGCGGAAGTTTGCAGCGCGCTTGTTGAAGGTCTTCAGCTTCGGATAATCCGTTTTAAAGGTCTTCTCATTAAAGTTCTTGTCCTTCGACTGTGCGATGTAATACAGGATGATCGCGATATCCTTAGCGTTGACTCTGCCGTCGCCGTTTGCGTCGCCGAGGATGTAATTCTTCGTGTTAGCCATAGCACCGTCGAGCAGCTTGTCGGTATCTGCGATCGCGGCACCGGCAGCGTCTGTAAACGTTGTGTTCGCGCCGACGATGAAGCCGTAACGGTACTGTCCGCTCTGAGCCATCTCGTTCTCCTCCGGAACTGTGAGCACGAGGTCCGCAAGTCTGCCGCCATTGAAGTCGGCGGGAATGGTGATGTCGACAAGATTGCCGTCGTGAAGTGTGACGCTTACGCCGTCAGCAACATTATCGATCTTAGCGGAATCGAAGATCGGATCGTACGCGAGAACGAGGTTCTTCGCGGATGTGATCGCACCCTTTGACGGATCGTAGTTGATTGCGGCAGTGAAGGTCTCGCCCTCGACGCCGGTCGTGTCCTCGACAGAGATAACAGCGTCGGCGGATTCCTTAACCATTCCGGAGTAGGTAGCCTTGTCGACACCCTTGTACGGAACAGCCTCGCCGAAGTTATCGAAGGAGAAGCCCGCGTGCTTCTGGGAAGCACCCTTTATGACCTCGTCTCCGACCTTGTAATAATACTCGCTGTGGGTGACAGGATTGCCCTTGTCATCGACAGCCTGCTTCCAAACGGGATCGCCGTTCTCGTCCACGAGGAGATTGCCGTTCTCGTCGGTATCCTGAACATAGATCGGATTGCCCTCATCGTCGGAAAGCTCATTGCCGTTTACATCCTTTGCGACTTCCCAGGTGGGAACATCCTCTACGGTATGATCGTAAACGGGAGCAGTTGCATCGTTGAAATCGGCCTCGTAGAGAATATTGGCCTTGTTCTCCGCAGTATCGTCGCCGTCGATGAACTCATCGTTACCTACGACCAAATTGTCGAGCATGCAGCGGATGTGAGTCGGCCAGAACATGAGGAAGGAGTGAGTGAGGTTTCCGTTCGCGCCTCCGCGGAAGTCGTGCTTGAGAATCTCAACGCCGTCGACATAGAGAAAGACCTCGTTGCCCTGGATAGAACAGAAGATACGGTGCCAGTCACCGGGATTCATTTCGTACTTCTTGCGCTTGAGGACATGTGACATGTTGGGATTGCAGCCGCCGCGGGGCCACGGCGCGATCCCGATCTGGAATTCCTGGCGGACCGCATCATAGACGATCGCATTGTGACCGCCGTCCGTACTACCGAAAGAAAATACGAGCGCAGACTGGTGTCTCCATGTGGGAGAATTGGTCTGCACGATATGGGAGCAGGGCGTTGACGAGATCATATTGAAATCGAATGCAACGCTGACGCCGTCCGGATTCTTTACATCCTTGTTTGTATTGACGATGTATCCGTAGCTGCCGGTTTCCTGACTATTCGGGATGCTGATGTCATCAAGAAGCATCGCCTTATCGATCACCGGATCGTCTGCAGCGATGACGGTCGTAGCCACAGAAGAGGCAAGCATAGCCGCACAAAGCAGACAAGATAATATTTTCTTCATTTTTTCCTCCAAAAAACGATGATGGGATTAGACCCTTGTGGATACATTTTACCACACGTCAGCGAAATATTCAAGCCCTTTTCGTCAAATTGTCAAGGTTTTGGAGAGAAATTATGCATTATAATGGTGGCAATCACGGTATAACAGCGGAAAAAACGTCAAAATCTGACATTTGAAACACAAAACTGGACACGGTAAATTGCGCGGCGCGCTTTTTGTCGCAGGAGCAGACGAGGTACACCATGGCGCGGCAAACGGGGTCCAAAAAGGCACTGCTTAGGGAAAATATCCTCAAAAACTGTTTACATGAGCGCTTTAAGATGGTATAATAAACTATGATTAATGTATCATCACAGCATTTACCGTTATCAGCGGAGGTGAAGTCATGCTCTCATACGGCATAACAGACATAGGAAAACGACGTGCCGCAAATCAGGACAACTTCATAATAGATCAGCACTCCCCTTCGACCCTGCTTGCGGTCGTGTGCGACGGAATGGGCGGAGCCGCCGGGGGGCTTGAGGCAAGCTCCATCGCCTGCTCGGTTTTCTCCGACTCAGTGGAGGCGGACCTTACCGTACTCGAGGAGCGCGGAAAGAACCTCACGCCCGCCCTGTGCGAGCGGATTTTGCGTCGGGGAGTGGAGCTTGCAAACGCCGCAGTCGGCCGGCGCGGAGCCGAGGACCCGGGCCTTGCCGGCATGGGGACGACCCTCGTCGCCGCGCTCGTGTGCTCCGATCGCATCTATGTCGCCAATGTCGGTGACAGCCGCCTCTACGCTCTGACCGACGGCGTCGCCGAGCAGATAACGCACGATCATTCCTACGTCCAGCTCCTTGTGGATGTGGGCCGCATAACCCCCGAGGAAGCAAAGACGAGCGCGAACCGCAACATCATCACCCGCGCGGTCGGCACCGCCGAAAATGTAGAGTGCGACATATTTGTGATCGACACCCTGCCCGATGCGATCCTGCTTTGCTCCGACGGACTGACGAACATGCTCAGCGCGCAGGATATCGGACGGCGCTTTGCCGCCTCACTTAAGAGCGAGGAGGATGTTGCCGCCGTCTGCCGCTCCCTTATCGACGGGGCAAACGAAAGCGGGGGCCTTGACAACATCACCGCCGCCGTCGTTGTTTTCGACGGCACCTGTGCAGAGCTGGAGGACAACGGACAGCTCCCGATCGACGCCGTCCCTCCTTTGCCGGATGCGCCCGTCCGAGGCGGGGATGAGAGTGCCCCGGGCGCTTCGCTCTGCGATCAGATAACGAAAGGATAAGGCTTTTGCCGATAATATAGATATGGAAAGCTATGAAAGATACGTCGGGCAGATACTCGACAACAGATACCGCATCGACCGTGTCATCGGCGTAGGCGGCATGGCGGTCGTGTACCGCGCCGAGGATATGCAGAACAAGCGGACCGTTGCGGTCAAGATCCTCAAGGACGACGTCGCCCGGGACGAGGTGTCGGTGAAGCGCTTTATCAACGAATCGAAGGCGGTCGCGATGCTGTCGCACCCGAACATCGTCAATATCTACGATGTCTCCTTCCGGACAGAGGAAAAGTACATCGTGATGGAGTACATCGAGGGCATCACCCTGAAAAGCTATATGCAAAAGAAGGGCGCACTTGACACGCGCGAGATCATCGCGTACACCGAGCAGGTGCTCTGCGCTCTCGAGCACGCGCACAGAAAGGGCATCGTCCACCGCGATATCAAGCCGCAGAACATCATGCTCCTCAAGAACGGCATCATCAAGGTGGCGGACTTCGGCATCGCCAAGCTCCCTAACGCCGAAACGGTGACGGTCAAGGACAGCGCCATCGGCACTGTATTCTACATCAGTCCCGAGCAGGCCTCCGGCGCTCAGATCGACGCGCGCAGCGATATCTACTCGCTCGGCGTGATGCTCTACGAGATGGCGGTCGGTGCGCTTCCGTTTCAGGCGGAAAGCCCCGTCTCCGTTGCGCTGATGCAGATCAACGAAAAGGCCAAGCCCGCCAAGGAAGCGAACGCGCAGATCCCGCTCGGGCTTTCCCAGATCATCGAGCGCGCGATGGACAAGGACCCCGATATGCGCTATCAGAATGCGACGCAGATGCAGCGTCAGCTCCAGAAGCTCAAAAACGACCCGCGCGCGACCTTCAAGAAGCCGAAAAAGGCGACGCGCTACCGCATGTCCCGCGGGATGCTCCCGATCATACTCGCGATCACCCTGGCGTTTCTTGCGATCGTGATTACCACAGGCATCGTGCTCATGAACCGGCTGATGGTCGACGACGAATCCAAGACGATCACGGTCGACAACTTTGTCGGACGGTTGTTCACCGAGGAACTGCAAAAGTATTTCGATGACTCCGAGATATACCATCTCAATCTCAATCAGGTCTACAATCCCGACGTCGCCGCAGGGCAGATAATATCCCAGGAGCCGACCGCCGGAGACAGCCGCAAGATAAGCCCCGGCAAGTCGAAGTGCGAGATCACGCTCACCGTGTCGCTCGGCGCGAGGACGATGAAGCTCATCGACGTCTCATCGCTCGATTACCGTGAGGCGTCGGTGCAGCTTCGCAAGCTCGGCTTCAAGGTGACCACGGAGTCGGTCGTCAGCGACGTCTATGAGGTGGGATATGTCATATCCACCTCGCCGGAGGCTTTCTCCATTGTCGAGGCGGGCGATGAGGTGAGGGTCTATGTCTCCGCCGGCGCGACCGGGGAGAAGATCAAGATCCCGAACTTTGTGGGTAAGAGCGAGAATGCTGTCCTCGCAGAGGCGCTCGACGTCGGACTTCGCATCGGCGAGGTCACGTATGAACAGTCCGACCTCGGCGAGGCGGGGCTTGTCATCAGGCAGTCGATCTCCGCGGGAGGCAATGCATACAAGTATTCGGTCATCGATTTTGTAGTGTCTCTCGGACACAAAGAGACTGAGCCGGCAACCGAGCCGGCGACCGAACCCGCGACCGATCCGGTGACCGAGACAGATCCGGTGACCGAACCCCCGACTGAGCCGGCAACCGAGACAGATCGCCCGCCGGTCACGCTCCCGCCGCGTCCGCTGGATGACAGCGACGACATCACCGATGATGTCGAATGAGCTGAGGGCACTGGCCCAGCGCGACGCACTCGCCGTCGGGGGCGCCCCCTGTGCTGAGGGCGCGGCTATCTGTGCCGAGAGCGTGGCTGCCTGCGCCGAGTACGCGGCACACTGCGCCGATGGTGCAGTGCCTTGCGCTGATGGCGCGGAGCTCACCGCCCCGGCCCCGGACATGGCCGCAGCAGACAGTCCCGCCGCGCCGGATGGCCCGCACACCGGGCGCGATGACGCACGAAGTGCTACTGTCCTCAAATGCGTAGGCGGGCTATTCACCGTCCGTTTGGATGACGGCGAGGATGTGGTCTGCCCCGCGCGCGGGCGGTTTCGCTATGAGGGCGAGATTCCGCTCCCCGGAGACCGCGTCACGCTCATGCGCGAAAAGAACGCGTGGGCGCTCTCCTCCATCCTGCCGCGCAAAAACAGCCTGATCCGCCCGGCGATCGCGAATCTGACGCATCTTGTGGCAGTGATACCGGCCTGCCGTCCGAAGCCGGACACGGTGACGGCGGACAAGCTCATCTGCGCCGCGGAGGATGCGTCGATCGAGCCGCTTGTCGTGATAAACAAGGCCGATCTCGATCCCGCCGGGAGCGCGCGTCTGGCGGATGTGTACAGGCGCAGTTCGTTCAGAGTCTTTGAGCTTTCCGCGCGCTCGGGGGAGGGCGTGGACGCGCTCGGCGAGTATCTTTTCTCGCAGGCTCAGGGAGAAGCATGGCCGCTTGTGGTCTTTTCCGGCGCATCCGGTGCGGGCAAGTCGACGCTGATGTCGCGTCTTTTCCCCTCGCTCCGGCTGAAAACGGGGGACGTGAGCCACAAGAGCGAACGCGGTCGGCACACGACGCGCACGGCGGAGCTCTTTGATGTAGGCGGACTGTTTGTGGCGGACACTCCCGGGTTTACCATGCTTGATTTTGCAGAATTTAATTTCCTCCCGAGGGAGAATCTGGCGTTTTCCTTCCGGGAGTTTGTTCCGTATGTCGGGAAATGCAGATATACGAAGTGTACTCACACAAAGGAGGAGGGCTGTGCGATCCTCGAGGCGCTCGGCGAGGGCAGAATCTGCCGCGAGCGCCACGCGAATTACGTTGCGATCCGCGCTGAGATGCTCAAAACTCCCGACTGGAAGAAAAAGAAGAACCGCAGATGACGGGGCTGTCCCGATGGCGGGGTGTGGGCCTTATTGAAGAAACGCGCACATATTAAGTTGCGCTCAGGCTCCGCATTTTTCGCTGTACTTCCGGTTTCGCCGGAAGTACAGAAGCCTGCGATGTTGGGACTTCGTCCCAAACCCTATGAGGGGCGTTGCCCCTCAACCCCAGTGGGGGACATCGTCCCCCACACCCCCGAAAATGGGTTTGTGTAGACTTTACCGTAGCGCACTTTCCCTATCCCTCCCCTTAGTCGGGATTCCAAAGGGCCGATGGCCCTTTGGTGGGGCGCGGGGGCAAGGCCCCCGCATATGCGATGTTGGAACGTGGCCCAAGCCCCAGTGGGGGACAATTGTCCCCCGCACTCCCGGAAATGGGTTTGTGCAGACTTCATCTCCCGCTCCTGACCTGAGTTCAAAAGTTTTTGCGGAAGGGGTGCGGGGGTACCTTTTTTTCTGAGTTCGCGTAGCGAACTCGCGGGTGCCCCCGCAAAAATCCCTCCCACATACCGAAAGGAAACATGCCTATGCTTTCCCGTTCGTTTTCGTGCGCGCTGTACGGCATCGACGGTTTTGCCGTCACCGTGGAGTGCGCCTATGAGGAGGATATGACCCGTTTTGAGATCGTCGGCCTGGCGGACAACGCCGTCCGCGAAGCAAAGCAGCGTATTCTCAACGCCTCCGCCTCCGTGGGACTGAATCTCGCGGAGGCCGATATTATATTCAACCTTGCTCCCGCAGACCGGCGAAAGGAGGGCTCCGCCCTCGATCTCGCCATGACGGCGGCTCTCTGGCAGGCGTGCGGTGCTGTCCCCGAGGTCGGGGCAGGACGCATGTTCATCGGCGAGCTTGCCTTCTCCGGGGAGGTGCGCCCCGTCAGGGGCGTTCTTTCTATGGCGATCTGCGCGCGCGACGAGGGCTTTTCCGAGCTCTTCGTCCCTGAAGCGAACGCCGCCGAGGCATGCTCGGTCGGAGGGATCACCGTCTACGGTGTGAGGGAGCTCCGGGAGCTTATCCTTCATCTGCGCGGCGAGCGCCTCCTTACCCCCGCCGTCTTTTCCGAGCCGGATTTCACAGCGCCATCCCCCACCAACGCGGCGGATTTTTCCGAAGTCAGAGGACAGCGCCGTGCGAAGCGCGCTCTTGAAATAGCCTGTGCCGGAGGACACAATGTACTCATGATCGGACCGCCCGGCGCGGGCAAATCCATGTTGTCGAAGCGCCTGCCGACCGTGATGCCGCCGCTCTCATTCGACGAGGCGGTGGAGATCACGCGCCTTCATTCCGTCTCGGGGATCCTCCCGAAGCGCGGGGGACTTGTGACCGAGCGGCCGTTTCGCGCGCCGCATCATACCATGTCCGCGCCGTCGCTTGTCGGAGGCGGTACGGTCCCGATGCCGGGCGAGGTCTCGCTCGCCTCGGGAGGGGTGCTTTTTCTCGACGAGCTGCCGGAGTTCCCGAAGAATGTGACCGAGGCTCTGCGCCAGCCGATCGAGGACGGTGAGGTCACCATCACACGCGCCGCGGGGCGGGTCACCTATCCCGCAAACTTCATGCTGGTGTGCGCGATGAACCCCTGCCGGTGCGGGTACTACGGCTCGTCGGTGCGCAAATGCACCTGCCGTCCGGCGGATATTAAAAACTATCTTTCGAAAATCAGCGGCCCACTGCTTGACCGCATCGACATACAGATCGAGCTTACGGCGCTCACATTCGACGAGATGAACGGCGAGGCGGCCGAGGAAAGCTCTGCCGAGGTGCGCGAGCGCGTGATCGCGGCGCGGCAGATCGCGGCCGGACGGCTAGGGCGAGACGACGCGTGCAATGCGAAGATGACGCGCTCGCAGATCGCCGAGCATTGCCGCACAGATGAGGCGGGCAGTGCGCTTTTGAAGGGTGCATTCGAGAAAATGGGGTTGAGCGCGCGTGGCTACGACCGCGTCCTGCGCGTGGCGCGCACGATTGCAGACCTCGCCGCCTCGCGCGAGATCAAGCCGCCGCACATCGCCGAGGCAATCCAGCTGCGCGCGCTCGACAAGAAGTATTTCGGGGACTGATGGGCACGGCGTTCGCCGTCTGTCGCATGATCGTCGGGACGATCGCCCCTTGCGAGCTGTGCGGCGACTGTGCGGCGGAGGTATTTCCCGGCACAGCCGCGATTTGATTTACAATGTGTTCACATATACGCTTGTCAACTGTGAAATGTGCACAAAATGCGCTTTGGGCCGTATGCTGTCATACGCCCGGTCCCTAATGTGTGTGCATATGTTCAAAACTATGTTCAAACTGTCGAAAACTTCGTCAGATCAGGGGTTGTCTGCCCCGAGAACACTCGTTTGCATGTTCAAAAGTCGATTTCCGGATATTTCTCACGGCGTATTTGGGCGTATGTCGTGGAGAAAATGAAATTTTTTCAAAAAAGGCTTGACAGAAAAAGTGTCCAAAAGGACCGCTCAGTTATTGCTGTATTATTATATAAAAAATGTCGGGAATTTTAAGTCAAACCGCACAATTTACCGCACGATTTGCTGTGATTATGTGGTATTTACCACAGGAACGCACCGCGGCGGCGGTCTGGCGACGCGCCGGATATAAAAAGCCGCCCTCTCACGGCCCCGGCGGGGTCGGTCGGGAGAAAGGCGGCACCGCCGCGTTGCGGCAGTTCATTATAGTATATGCCGAAGTCGCAATTTGTATACGGCGACGGCGATTTTTCGGTGACAGCGATTTTTGCGCACACTGCTGCGTGCGCAAGCCGCCGGGGCGGATTTCCGGAGCCGCCTCCGGCTCACCGGGGCGCTCCCCGCTCACCGTGCAGGGACTGATGAAACGAGGTATACCAAATGCAAAAAAGGAAGCTCTCCCCCGCCGTGCTGATCGTCTACACGGTCGCGCTTTACGCAATATGGATCGTTTGGGAGTTTTTTGGCAGGGATGCAGTCGACGCAATATCCGACAACGGCGCGTTTACCCAGCTTATAAAATCCGGGATCGTCAAAAACGCACTCTGGACGCTCCCCGCGATACTGTTGATAAAACGCTTCGGTTCATACGTTCACATCACGCTCAGGGAAATGTTTTTTGGTAAAGTCAACTGGCTGAGATACCTGCCGCTCTTTGCCTTTTCTGCCGCATATATCCTTGCGGGTGCGGTGCTTCACCACGGCAAATTGACGCTGTCGGGCGACTTCGGGACCGAAAAAATAGTAATCGTCCTGTTTGTAGGCATAACGGAGGAAACCGTCTTTCGCGGCTGGCTTCTCAACGCCTCGATGAGGCTTTTTAACGCCCCGGTGAGCAAGGCCAGACAGTGGGTCTGCCTGCTTCTGAACGCTGTGATGTTTCTTTTGATCCATTTCCCGGTGTGGATCAAAAGCGGGGTCTTCGTAAACAACATTACCAGCCTTGCATTTCTCGAGATAGTAGTGCTGGGTGTAATTTTTGGACTCACATTTATAAAAAGCAGAAGCATTTTTGTGCCGCTCGCTCTGCATATGTTCTGGGATCTGCTTGTATTTATGTTTATATGATTTATATGACCGTCGCCTGGCGGTCCTTTGTCGGAGGTAACCATGTCTTTCACCAGCGCCGCCGTCGTTTGCGTCGGCACCGAGCTTCTGCTCGGAGATATTGTCAATACGAATTTCGCGCATATTGCGCGTGAGCTTGCCACGCTCGGCGTGCCGCTATACCACGAGAGCTGTGTCGGCGACAATCCCGCCCGTCTGCGAAGCACGCTGGAGAGCGCGCTCTCAGAGGCGGAGCTTGTCATCACGACAGGCGGCCTTGGCCCGACCGGGGACGACCTCACCAAGGAGACGATCGCTTCAATCTTCAGTGTGCCGCTCGTGCGCGACAGAATTGCGGAGGAGAATATCCGCGAGCGCGTGCGCAGTCGGGGGCGCATCCTCAGTGCGAACAATCTCAAACAGGCGTATCTGCCGGCGGGGGCGACTCCTTTCTACAATCCGGTCGGCACGGCTCCCGGCTTCATGCTGGAAAAGGACGGCCGCGTTCTGTGCTCGCTACCGGGGGTACCGCACGAGATGAGGACCATGCTCGGTCAGTATGTCCTTCCGATGATCCGTGCACGCGGCGAGCTGTGCATTGTCAGCCGGAGTCTGCATGTATGCGGAATCGGCGAGAGCACGGTGGACGAGATGCTCGGAGAGTTGACCTCCGGGACGAATCCGACCGTGGCTCCGTACTGCAAGAGCGGCGAGACGCGCCTTCGCCTGTCGGCGCGCGCCGGGACGTCCGCCGAGGCGGAGGCGATGCTCGATGAGATGCAGGAGCGCATTATGGCGAGCGAGGTGGGGCGGTACGTGTATTTTGTCACGCATACGAACGAGGATGCGGATCGCGCGGCACAGCTGGCGGCATTCACGCGTCTGCGGGACGCGGGGATGACGGTGGCATTCGCCGAGAGCATCACCGGCGGGCTTTGCGCAAAGATGATCTCGGACCTGCCGGGGGCGTCGTCGGTTCTTCGCGGCGGCGCGGTGACCTACGCCACGGACACGAAGAGCTCGGTCCTCGGTGTGGATGCGTCCGTCATTGAGGCGCACGGCGTGGTCAGCGAGGAGTGCGCAGCGGCGATGGCGCGCGGCGCGCGGGCTTTGTTCGGTGCGGATGTGGCTGTGTCGACCACGGGGCTGGCGGATGCGAGTCCTTACGCCGACGGACGCGGCACGGAAGTGGGGACAGTGTGTATCGGCATTGCAGATGCTCACGGAGCAAGCGCGGTGACGGTGCGCTTCGGGCCGGGGCACACGCGCGCGTATATCCGCGAGCTGGCGGCGACGCGTGTCATGCATATGCTGGCGGGAAAAGAGGGAGACTGTAAGAGAATGAAATAAATAATTACGGGGGAGCCTGCGAGTTCGCTGCAATGTCCACAGTTTCACACAAACCCGCCAAATGGGAGTCCAGAGGGACGAAGTCCCTTTGGCGAAGTGCAGAGGCGGAGTCTCTGCCGGAGGTTTGGAGGCAGCGCCTCCAACGCATCTTGCCCTTGTACTTCCGACGAAGTCGGAAGCACAGAAACATCCCTACGTTATGGCAAAGACCCAACCTCACCGGGTTGCCGCCCGGCCACGCCGCGGCTCCCTTCGGTCGCTACCCTCTGGACTCCCGGCTATTGGGTTTGTACAAACTTCATCGAAAGTCGCTTTCCTCCACTCCTCACTCTCAAAAGTTTTTGCGGAGGGGGCGCGGGGGAGGGGCTTTTTTTCAGAGTTCACAAAGTGAACTCGCAAGCCCCTCCCCCGCATATATTTCGCAAACTTCTCACCTAATTCGCGACGTACATCTGCTTGTACGGATTCTTCGTATCCGGAACGATCTTTGTGAAGCGCGCGTCCATCACCTCGCCGCGGTCATATCCGAACAGCTCACAAAAGCTGTCGATATACCCGCCGACCGACTCGAGGTCCTCAGCGGTCGCTTCCGACGCAATCACCGTTCCCGGCAGGCGGATGTTCGACACATCCCCGCGCAGGATCATCATCCCGCCGTGCATTCCGGTGCACGGGAAGTTTCCGACGATATCCCGATCGCCGCCGCCAAGCCCGAGCACCACGATCAGGCCGCCCGCCTGATACTCGCCGAGAAAGCTCCCCGCCGAGCCGCCGATCACCATCACCGGCCGCTTCTCGCGGTACGCCTTCATGTGGATCCCCGCGCGGTACCCTGCGTTGCCGCGGACAAATATCTCCCCGCCGCGCATCGCATAGCCTGCCGCGTCGCCGATGTTGCCGTGGATCACGATCCGCCCCTCGTTCATTGTATCGCCGACTGCGTCCTGCGCGTTGCCGTGCACCGTGATCCGGGCGCCGTTGAGGTACGCGCCGAGCGCGTTGCCGGGCGTGCCGTCGATCGTGATCGCCTTTTCGCCGAGTCCGGCGGCGATGAATCGCTGTCCGAGCACGCCGCAAAGACGCACCTCTTTGGCGTCCGCCGCACCGATCGCGTCGTTAAGAGCCCTGAAATCAAGCCCCGAAGCGTTTATCATATCCATCACACCTCACCTCCGAGTTTCGTCCGACGCGCGTCCGCCGAAAACGCAATGAGCGCGCTCTTTTCCTTAAGCACGCCGAAATCGACCTCGCCGAGCGGCGTTTTCTGGCGGATCATCGCGGTGTAGATGCCCGCGCGCTCCACATCGCCGAGAAGCATGAAGCCGACGAGCCGTCCGTCGCGGACAAACAGCCGTCTGAGCGTCCCCTCGCCGCGCGTTTCATACAGCTCTCCGTCGTAGCTTCCCGCGGTGAGCGCGTGATAGCCGAAGAAGCCGATCGCATTCATAGGTATCGCGCTGTCATAGACCTCGTCGCCGCCTGCCATGTTGACGCCTGCACAGCGTCCCTGCATATACGCGTTCGGCAGGATCGCAAGGACCCTGTTTTCGCCGATCGACGCATCGTAGCCCTGAGCGCAGTCACCGGCGGCATACACGCCCTCGAGCGAACTTCGCATGCGAAGGTCGGTGATGATCCCGCGATCGACCTCGCCGCCGGCGTCTTTCACCAAAGCGGTATTCGCGCGCACACCGACGGCGAGCACGAGCACGTCGAACTCCACCTTGTCGCCGCCTTTCATGACCGCGGTGTATCCGGACACGTCGGCCGGGGACGCCTCGCCTCCCGCCGCGCCGCACTCGAAGCGCTCAACGCTGTCGCCGAGCATGAAGCGCACCCCGTGCTCCTCGAGCACGCGCTGCATCATCGGAGCGCACTCATCGTCGAGGATACTCGACAGCACCCTCGGCGCAAGGTCGCACACAGTCACAGACGCGACGCGCTCACAGATGCCCTCGGCGCACTTGAGCCCGATCAGCCCTGCACCGACGATCAGCACGCGCGCACTCGGCTCAAGAGCCGCCTCCAGAGCGAGCGCGTCCGCCTCGGTCATGAAGGAAAAGCGCTTCTCCACGCCGTCGAGTCCCTCAAACGGCGGCACGAACGGCGACGATCCCGTCGCAACGCACAGCTCATCGTAGCCCAACGCACGTCCGTCGGTCAGCGTGACCTTTTTCGAAGCCGTATCGACCGAGGCGACCGTCCCTGCGACAAGCTCACAGCCGTTCTCGGCATAGAAACTGTCCGGACGGTATTTCATCTTCTCGAGGTCCGTTTTCCCCTCGAGATAGTAGGATATCAGCGGACGGCAGTAGACCGGACAGCCCTCCGCCGTGATAAGGGTGATCTCGCAGTCGGTGTCACGACTCCGGATACCCTCGATGCATCCCACGGAGGCGACGCCGCCGCCGATTATAACGTATTTTTTCATCTCACACCGCTCCTTTATCTCTCTTCATACACGATCGCGCGGTTGGGACAGCCCTTGACGCACGCGGGTGAGCCGCAGGAATTCTCAAGGCACAGCTCGCATTTCTGCACTGCGCCCGTTTCGCCCGTCGAGATCGAACCGTACGGACAGACGAGGATGCAGGTGTAGCATCCGACGCACTTGTTTTTATCGATCGTCACCGCGCCGCCCTCTGTGCGCGAGATCGCGCCTGAGATACAGCTTCTCATGCAGATCGGATCGGTGCAGTGGCGGCAGGATACGGCAAAGTGCACCGTGCCCTTCTCTTCCACATGGATCCTCGGGTAGATATCGCGTCCCCGAAGCGCCTTTGCCATATCCGTCATGCCGGAATTTGCAAAAGCGCAGTTATACTCGCAAAGGTGACATCCGAGGCACCATTCTTCGTTGACATATACTCTTTTCATTCTCCCGCGTGTGAGATACCGAGGATCTCAAGCTCCTTTTGTGTCAGATTTATACCGCGAAGCATCAGACGGTTGCCGCGCAGTGCCTCGATGGAGTTTATGCCCATACCGCCCATCAGCTCCTTGATCTCGTGACGCCATGCGGTCATGAGGTTCACGAGGCGCTCTTTTCCGATCTCGGGATTGAGCCGCCTGACAAGCTCCGGATTCTGTGTGGCGATGCCCCAGTTGCACTTGCCGCTCTGACAGGTGCGGCAGAGGTGGCATCCGAGTGCGAGCAGAGCCGCCGTTGCGACGTAGCACGCGTCCGCGCCGAGCGCGATCGCCTTCACCACATCCGCCGCGGAGCGGATACTGCCTCCGACAACGAGCGAAACGCGGTTGCGTATTCCCTCCTCGCGAAGTCTCGTGTCGCACGCAGCGAGCGCAAGCTCGATCGGGATACCGACGTTGTCACGGATGCGCGTGGGCGCGGCACCCGTGCCTCCGCGAAAGCCGTCGATCGCGATTATGTCTGCGCCGCTGCGGGCGATGCCGCTTGCGATGGCCGCGATGTTATGCACCGCCGCGACCTTGACGATGACGGGCTTTTTGTAGTTCGTCGCCTCCTTGAGCGAGTATACGAGCTGGCGCAGGTCCTCGATGGAGTAGATATCGTGATGCGGCGCGGGGGAGATCGCGTCCGAGCCCTCGGGGATCATCCTCGTGCGCGAGACATCGCCGACGATCTTCGCCCCCGGAAGATGTCCGCCGATACCGGGCTTTGCGCCCT
>CAYVUJ010000005.1:0-12205 GCA_964454825.1 uncultured Lachnospiraceae bacterium
ACGAGATCACGGCAACAAACTAACGACAAAATAAAGAGGTTATCATATGGCAAAATACAGACGTGGCCGCGTTAACGAGGCGGTAACGAATGAGGTATCACAAATCGTAAGGGAGATCAAGGACCCGCGGCTCGCGGGCGTGATGATCACCGTCACGGGTGCGGACGTGACCCCCGATCTGAAGTTTGCGAAAATATTCTATTCGGTGATCGGTGAGCATGAGCCAAAGGAGACTGCGAAGGCGCTTCGCAGTGCCGCGTCCTTTGTGCGCTCTTCGCTTGCGAGGCGGCTCAATATGCGAAACACGCCGGAGATATCCTTCGTTTTCGACGAATCAGTGGAGCGTGGTGCGCACCTGAACGAAATTTTCCGTTCCATTGAGGCGGAGAGCGCCAAACGGCGCGTGAGCGCCGACGCGGACGAGGACGGGGCCGAGGCCGAGACCAAAGACGTGGCCGACACTATGGACGAAGCGGATACTGACAACGAGGCCAACGTCCCGTCCGAGGACGCGTCCGGGTCCGACGCTGTGTCCGCCGACGAGACCTCAGCGGAAAACGGCGGCGAATGAGATGAGCTTCAGGGAACTGTCACTCGATGAGACGATCGCGAAGATTACCGGAGCGCGCGCGCTGATCGTCTGCCACCGAAATCCGGACGCCGACACGGTCTGCTCGGCGCTTGCGCTTACCGAGCTGATCCGCATGACAAAGGGACACGCACGGGTCGTATGCGCGGACTACATTCCCGCGAGGCTGCGCTTTATGGCAAAGGACTTCCAGCTTCGCCTATCTCCGGGCGAGGAAGAGGGCAAGCTCGTGTTCGCAGTGGACGTCGCTTCCACCTCACAGCTTGGAAACCTCGTTGCGCTGAAGGATAAGACCTCGCTTATAATCGATCACCACGCCTCCTGCGAGCGCTTTGCGGACTATTTTGCGGACAGCACAGCCTCCTCCGCCGGGGAGATCATCGCGCGCATCTACGAGGAGATGAAGCGTCGTGGCATGATCGCCGAGTCGCCGCGCGTCTGCCGGTATCTCTACGCCGCGATCGCCTCCGACACAGGGAGCTTCAAATATTCAAACGCGAGCGGGCGAACCTTCATGACTGCCGCAAAGCTGGTGGACGAAATCAACCACAGCGTCGCGCCGGGCAAGCTCGCGCTTGATTCCATGGATACCGCCGACATATCGCGCCTTCTCTTCGACACAAAAACACAGGCGGAGCTTGACGGCGAGTCGCTTGCCGCCAAGAACATGCTTATTCGATGCGGCGGACGCCTCGCGCTCACGGTGATCTCGCGCGACGACCTCGCCGAAGCGCAGATCACGCAAAACGACATCTCGACGGCGGTGGACGTGGTCCGCTCTGTCGCCGGGGTGCTTGTCGGCGTATCGCTGAAGGAGACGAACCCCGGCGAATACCGCATCTCGGCGCGCTCAAACTGCAATTTTGATGTTGCGTCCGTCTGCGAGGGCTTTGGCGGCGGAGGCCATATCCGCGCGGCCGGCGGGAAGATCGATGCGGCTACACCGACAGAGGCACTCAACGCCATCGCGGACGCATTTTCCGCCGCTCTCGCCGACTTTGTGGGCTGAGACGTCAAATGACAAAGTCGCCCCACTGCGCTTTTCAGCAAAACGGCGGCGCGTCAGCTTTAACGACCGTTTGGGCAGACCTTATGGTCTGAGACCGACGCTGCAATCAAAATGCGAAGCGCAGCAGACGCACACGCTCTGGCCGCAGTGTCCGACAAAATCCTGATTTCGGAGACAAAAATGCCTGATAATATCACCGGCGGTATCATTGTAATGGATAAGCACGAGGGGGTGAGCTCCTTCCGAATTATCCAGATACTGCGCAAAATGTTTAATACAAAGAAGGTCGGCCACACCGGGACTCTCGACCCCATGGCGACCGGAGTTTTGCCTGTGCTCATCGGACGGGCGGTCAAGGCGTCCGAGTTTGTCATGAGCGGCGAGAAATCCTACGAGGCGCGCATGCTTCTGGGTATCGAAACCGACACCGAGGATGTGACCGGCACCGTGCTCCGCCGCTCGGAGAGCATTCCGCCGGAGGCTGACGTCGAAGCCGCATGTGAGCGCTTCGTCGGAGATATCATGCAGATACCGCCGATGTACTCCGCCATATGGCAGGACGGCAGAAGGCTGCACGAGATCGCCCGCGAGGGCGGCGTCGTCGAGCGCGCGCCGCGGCCGATCACAGTCAACCGCATCGATGCGAGCCGTGTCGGTGAACGGGAATGGGCGCTGTCCGTCGACTGCTCGAAGGGTACATACATACGCACACTCTGCGCGGATATTGGCAAGGCGCTCGGATGCGGCGCGGCGATGTCGTCGCTTCGCAGGGTGCGCTCGGGGACGTTCACGCTCGAAAACGCTCACACCATCGAGGAGCTCGAGGGAATGTCCTACGAGGAGCGCTGTTCCCTTCTCCTCCCAGTTGAAAATGCGTTCACCGAGTTTTGTGCCGTGGAGCTGTCGGACTTCTTTTACAAGCTTGCCTCCTGCGGAGCGGAGATATATCTCAAAAAAATCGGCGCTGATTTCGAGGAAGGAACGCTTGTAAGGCTCCGCCATAGGCAGAACTTCTTTGCACTCGGCAGAGTCGAGGAGTTCGAGGACGGACGGGCAATCAGACCGATACGGCAATTCTGACGCACTGCCGCGTCGATTGTGACCTTTGACCCGAATCTTACACATCACACGCAAGCCCCCAATACACAAAAAACCGCCTTCCGGCGGTTTTTTGTGTACATTGTGCAATTTAAGGACAGAATTCACAGAAATATATTCCGGAACTTACTGCTGCTCTTTCATTGCCGCGAAGCACTCACTGCAGTATACAGGGCGATCGCTGGTCGGCTGGAAGGGAATCTTCGCCTCTTTGCCGCAGTTTGCACACACGGTGGTGAAAAGCTCGCGGTTTTCCTTCTTCGAGTTCTTGCGGTTATCGCGGCAAGTCTTGCAGCGCTTGGGCTCATTCTGGAAGCCCTTCTCTGCGTAGAACTCCTGCTCGCCTGCGGTAAACACAAACTCGTTACCACACTCTTCACATGTCAACGTCTTGTCTTCGAACATCTTTTGCTACCTCGCTTTGAAAATAGATGGAGATTTTGCCCCCGGCGGATTTTACCGCCACCTTTGAAATATCAACGCTCTGATTAAGCTATCGGGCAAGGTTATATTAACGCCTTTCGGCGCAAATACCAAAATTAAAATGTCACGAAAGGATCCCGGGATCCTCTCTTATCTTCTCACGCGCGCGGAATAAGGCATTATAGACAGTCTTGACCTCGGTCCCCAAGGTCTTCGCAATATACCGCGGAGCCGTACCCTCCAGTGACATGATAAGAACTCTCGCTTCGAATTCCGAAAGCACGCCCTCCACACGCTGAAGGAACAAATATCGCATTTCATCCGAAACAACAGAGTTTTCAACATTATCCTGGGCAGGATCGACATTATAGCGGCTCCTCAGCGGTCTGGCGCCGAGCTTCCTGAGCTGGGATACAAGCGAGTTGCGAATGCATGTCTTAGCATACAGCCCGAAAGTCACAGCCTTCTGCGACAGATCGTAGCTCATTGCCGCGCGGTAGAGTGCGACCGACGCTTCCTGACGAAAATCGTCCCGCAACTCCCCGTACTCGCTCCCCATGCGGGCATACTTTGCCGCCGAGGAATCTAGCAGAGCGCAGTACTTTGTGCAAAGCCTTGCAAATGCATCATCGTCACCGCGCTTCACCGCAACGATAAGTTCATCTGTGCCGTAACTACGGGCCATTATCGGCCTCCCGTCAAGTCATCGAAAATGGTGCACCGACTCAAAATGCAGTGTAATTCGTTTATCACATATATTATAACACATTTCGCTCGTTTGTCAATACATAATTATTATATAATCTCAAAAAAATTCATATATTGCGAAATGTGCACAATATCTGACATTTTTTACCGCAAAACACCATATTATGAGCCACATCGTCCCCGAATCAGACGCAAAAAGCCCGTCGGGGAGCACTCGTACTATTTTACCCGGCCTCAGGTCATTTTATTCACCCAAGACGTCGGCAGACGCTCATCTCTCCGCGAAGATATAATCCGCCTCGCCGGTGAGGAGCGCAAGAAATCCCTTGAATATCTTCTCGGGGTGATCCGCGAACTTAGAGCGCATGAGGTCGAGCTGATACGGATTGTCGGGACGGATCGTCAGGTCGAACGCCACCCCATCCTTATCGTGTATCTCGAGACGGAGCACCTCCGTATTCCCGATAGACATAAGATTCTGCGAAACGGACGTTCCGCTGCGCGTGAATTGGAGATACCTCAGCGTGTTGCGATAGCTTCGCTCCCGGGTATACGGCGGGATCGTGTTCTCAAGCACCTCGACAATGGCCTTCCCTGTGGGGGAGACGGAGTACGTAGGATGCCCGTACGGGTTAAGCTCATCCTTTTTCACGTTCTCCGTGTGCTCGACTATGTGTCCCGCCTCGAGAAGCTTCTGAAAATATATTCCGAAGTCCACAAAATCCACGACACGGTCCTGCATCACGATATCCGCCACATTTGTGTAAGTCAGCTCATAGCCGACATGCTCCATAAGAGACAGAATAAAAACCTGTATGGTTTGCCCGTCCGTAATACGGTGATGCGGCTCAATAGGTGGTTTGTTCGCCATCTTGACCTCCATATGCCTTTCGGCGGCAGTTTTTTGTCGATCCCTCCGAGGAACAAAATCCGAGGAAGAAATCCTCGGATCTTGTATTCGGTTATAGTGCCGGAGCTTATTGAAGGATAGACTCCTCGGCCTCGGCCTCCTCGGCGGCGAGGATAGCTTCCTTGTAGGCCATGTAATTCTTCATCTTCAGACGGCTGAAATCTCTGAAGCCCTGGATCTTTGTATCCTCTCCGGAGAGCACACTGTCATTGATGAGGTAATAATCCTGAAGGAAGATAAGCGGCATCACGGGCATATCCTCGATCAGCTTTGCCTCCGCGTCATGGAGAGCCTGAACACGCTCCTCGCTCGACTGAGCCTTGAAGGCCTTATCGATAAGCGCGTCGTATTCCTCGCTCTGATAGCCGAGACGGTTGAGGTACACCTCATAATCCTTGGAGGAGCGCACATCCACGCCGCTTCCGGAATAGTCGGTGGAGTATACGGCGAGATTTGCAAACGCGTCGTAGGTGAGCATATTGGTATCGATCGCGATCACGTCGAACTCGCCGGAGTCGTATGCATTGTTGAAGTTATCGTCGTAGATCTTCTCGAGCTGGCGGCTTCTCGTTCCGGTGAGGATATCAAGCTTGACATTGAATCCAAGGCCCTGCCATACGCCCTGCACATACTTGGCGATAGCGACATCCTGCTCGTTATTCTTGACGGTAATTGCGAAGGAACCGGAGGTAACACCCGCCTCGCGGAGCAGCTTCTTTGCACCGTCCACGTCGGCGGAACTGCTTATGAGCGCACCGTTCTTGTCAGCGCTCTCGCGGAAATCGCCCTTACCCTTTACATCCTCGACACCGTAGGGGATAAAGCCGCTTGCGGCCTTTGCATATACAACGGTATTCACGATCTCATCGCGGTCGATCGCCATGGAGAGAGCCCGGCGCACGCGCGCGTCCTTGAAGAGCTCGTTCTTCGTGTTGAAGAGATATGTATGGGTTGCACTCTCGTCGGTGACATGGGCCTTCTTCGCCACATTCGCACGCTCGGCCAGCGGGATCTCACCGATATAGAAGATCTGGCCGTCCTGGAAGAGCTTATACTGTGCATCAAGATCGCCGTATCCGTAGTGAGTAACGATTCTCCACGGAATAACGTACTTGTCAAGACGCTCATTCTTCTCGACGTCACGGAAGTAGTAGGCGTTGCGCTCGATTCTCATGATATCGCCGTAATTGAGCTCCTTGAGAACGAAGGGACCGTTACATACGATCGAGGAGGTCTTCTGTGCCCAGTGCAGAGAATTCTTAGCAACGACATCCTCGCGCAGAGGCACGAGAGCAACAGACGCGGCGGTCTTAAAGAAGGCATCCACGTCAATATCATGGTCGAACATGATCTCAAGAGTATATACATCGATGGATGCGATGCCTACGTCGTCGATAGAGCAGTCACCGAACTTCGCAGTCTTGGCATTCTTTATTCCGTAGAGGAGAGAAGCCGCGTCACTGCGGAAATCCGTGTCGAGGATACGCTTCCACGCATAGACGAAGTCCGCCGCCTGTACGGTGCGTCCGTCGCTCCACTTGGAGGACTTGAGCTCGATAGTGAGCTTGTATTCGCCCTTATCCTCGTTCACCTCATAGGTGTAATCGTCCATCATGGCCTTTTTCCAGTCGCCGTCGTCATCAAGCCTTGTAAGGCCCTCAAAAAGAACGGAGAGCACCTTGACCATGGAATCGTCGGTGTAAGCAAGCGCCGGATCAAAGTTAAAAAGCTCGTTTGTCAGATAGATGTCGATGATAGCGCCCTTGTCGTCACCTTCAAGGTTCGAGCAAGATGAAAGGACGCCGCAAAGCATCACTACAGCCAGCGCCAGACACAAAATTCGTTTCATAAAGAGATTATCCTCCTTCGGGCTTCGCAAGATCACATAAAGATTGCGATATAGTCTCGACTGTATTATATCACACATTTAAAGGATAATCAATCATATAATTTGTAAAAAAACAATTACCCGCCGATTTTTTTCGCGTTTGGTGTCTTTTTTTATGCGGATTGTCAATAATAAGTGCGGATTATATTGCAGATCGCGCTTCGGCGCGTAATTTGTCGGACATACGGCACGCGAAAAAAGCATCGCGCCATGTCCGCCGGACGCCATACGGCGATGGAAGGAGCAGATCATGATACAAAACGAATATCTTCGGACCGACCTTGCGTGCGAAAGTGTCGGCATTATGCACGCAGATTCGCCCTCGGTACACGAATACGAGCGCGACGGGTTTGATTTTGCCGAGCTTATCGTGGAGAAAAAGGACGAAGAGCGAATCGGCAGACAGGCGGGGCGCTATGTGACCGCATTCGCCGGACGCATGTCGGATTTCGACGAGGACGAGGGCGAGCGCTTTGCCCACTCTCTCGGGAAAGAGCTGCGGGATTTCACAAGCGACGTGCTCGGAAGGGACGTCAGCGCAAAGACCTCGGTCCTTGTGTGCGGGCTCGGCAACCGCTCTGTCACTCCGGACGCGCTCGGTCCGCGTGTCGCCGATCTGATCACGGTGACACGCCATCTGAAGCCGTCGGCGAAGTTCTCGCGACTGTCCGCGATCGCCCCCGGCACCCTCGGGCAGACAGGCATCGAAGCGGCCGAGCAACTCGCCGGGGCGGTGCGCGAAACATCCCCGGATGTGGTGATCGCGGTGGACGCGCTCGCCTCACGCAGCACCGAACGCCTCGCTACGACCGTCCAGCTCTGCGACAGCGGCATCTGCCCGGGCTCCGGCGTCGGCAATGCCAGGCGGGAGATATCGCGCCGCACCCTCGGCGTCCCGGTGATCGCCGTCGGTGTGCCGACGGTGGTCGATTCCTCAACGCTTGTATCCGACGCGCTCAGCGCGGCAGGGCTCGGTGAGCTTTGCGATGAGGTACGCGAGGTTCTCGACAAAGGCCGGAGCATGTTCGTTTCGCCCAGAGAGTGCGATGTGATCACAGAGAACGTCGCGCTGATCATCGCGGCGGCTGTAGAATGTGCTTTCGGCGTGCGCATGTAGCATATCGCCGCGGTGCGGTGAATATGTATGTATAAACACTATGTCAAAGGGTCACGGAGGTATAAAATGAACGGAGAACTCACCAAAAACACATTCGGCCCGGCAAAGCCGCACACGCCCGACAGTACAGACGCTTTCTTCGGGGACACCGTTTTTCCGAACGCACAGACCGCCCCCGGTGGACCGGACAACGACCCTATGCAGCTGTCACTGTTCGGCGAGGCAGTCCGCTCCGGAGAAGCAATCCTTTCCGGCGAGGACGGTGAGACAGGCGGAAACGGTGGCGAACTTTTGCCGCTTTTGTCCGGGGACGCGGATATCGGCGCGGCGGAAGATGCCGCGCCACCACAGCACAAACGGCGCAAAAAAAGCGCCGCCATACTGACAGCGTTTCTGTGTGTTTCATCCGTTGCGTCATACATATGTGCTGGCCTTTTTGTGGCCGACAGGGTGATGGGGAAGATCCCCGCATTCTTTGCAAACGAGCTCATGGCGTCAGCAGACGGCATCGCCGAAATTCCCGGTGACACAGCGATCGTCATCCCCGCCGTCAAGCCCTCCGAAAGCGAGCCGGCCGACGCCGACGTTCCCGCCGGCATACCGGAATATCCCGTCGAGGGCGTGAGCATGGCGACACATGACCCATTTGCCGTCGCCAACGAGACCAAATACACGCCGGATATCGCCGCGCTGACCTCTGTCGAGGCATTTGCCGGAGCGAAACCCGCCGCCGCAGCAGCCGCGGGAGAGCCGCTCGTGCTTGTCGTCCACACCCACGCGACAGAGTCGTTTCTTGCAGACGGAGTCACGTCCTACAACGATGACACGACATTCCGCTCGACCGATCCGGCTCAAAACATGATCGCCGTAGGAGAGGAGCTCTGCCGTGCCCTCGGCGACGCGGGTATCGAAGCTCTTCACTGCACCGAGATGTTTGACAAAGAATCGTTCATCCACTCCTACGAAAAGAGCGCGGCGGCTGTGGGCGAATATCTCAAGTCGCATCCGTCCATACAGTATGTGCTCGACGTCCACCGCGACGCGATATTCCGTCAGGACAGCACCCTGCTCGCCGCACGAAGCGCCGACGGAAGTGCGCAGGTGATGCTCGTGTGCGGCACCGACGAGATGGGCGCCGATTTCCCCGACTGGCAGAACAATCTCGCCTTCGCCTTCTCCCTTCAGTCGGCGGCGAAGTCGTTATATCCCGATCTGATGCGAAACGTCAACCTGCGCGGCGCATCCTTCAACGAACAGCTCGCCGAGCGCTTTCTGCTCGTTGAGGTCGGCTCCGCCGGGAACACGCTCGCCGAGGCGAAGGAGGCCGCGCGCCGTTTCGCCGAGGTGTTTGCCTCCGTGGTCAACGGATAAACGCCTTGAGCGTGTATATGCCGCAGTCAGCGCTTATACACGCTCATTCAGCGCTTGTAGCCGGTGAAATACAGATCCTTGCCGATAAAGCCCGCCTGAGCAAAATCCTCAAGATTATGGCGGACTATGTAGTCGATATACGACTCGATCAGCTTCGCGGTGAGGATATATCCGGCGGCGTTGAGATGGTCGCCGAGATAAAACTTGCGGCGGAATTCCTCATCATAGGCGGGCCCGTATTTCTCGAGATCAATGACGTAGGTGTTTGTAAAAAACTCCGCAAAATCGTAGAGAAGCGGCGTAAGCCCCGGACACTTGGCGTTGCACTCGTTATCGTTCGGGAAGGTGACAAGGAAAAAGCGCGCGTGAGGCTGCATGGATTTGAGGCGCTGGATTATCCGTGCGTACCATCCCGCAAATGTATCGGCGTTGTTCTCCCAGTTCTCCGGATCGATATCGGCGACGGAGCCGACAGGCTGATTGCTCCAGAACAGATCGTTGACCCCGAACGCGATGATGTACGCCTGACAGAGATAATCCTCGTTCCAGAAATCGCGTTCCACGGAGAAATCGTTGTAGTATGCCTTGGCGGTCATGCCTCCGCGGGAAAAGTTGTAGACCTTGCAGCCCGCGTCGCGCGCAATAAACTGCCCCCATGAGTAGTCATAAAAATCGTGCCAGCCCTTGACGCCATCCTCCGTAAGCGAGACAAACTCGCCCGAGGACAGGCTGTCTCCGATACATCCGATCGTGCGGAACACGCGAAGGAAGCCTCCGTCCGTCGTGAGGCTGTCAAGCGGCTTTTCATTTTCGTTGAAGAGAATTTTTGAAAGATCCATAATATCGCCTTCCTTTTATATGGTTGAGTCTCGGTTGAGCGCTCACGCCTCGCCGAAAATTGCCTTTTCTACCCACGCCATGTCGGGAGCCACAATATCGGGAGTCTGATCCGCGGGCAGATCCTCGGCGAGCATTTCAGACGTCGTCTCGCCGGTCATCACGAGCAGTGCCGTCATTCCGGCGCGCCGGGCCGTGGCGATATCCGTATAGAGCCTGTCCCCGAGCATAACTATGTGCTCCTTCCCCACTCCGGTGGCGGAGGAGATCATCTCCGCACACACCGCGGCGGGCTTGCCGAAATACACAGGCGAAACGCCTGTCGACGCGGTGATCATCGCACATATCGCTCCGCTGTCCGGCAGAAAGCCCACATCCTCAGGACAGTTGAGGTCCGGATGCGTGGAAAAGAACTGTGCGCCATTTGCGATATAGTTGCATCCAAGATATATTTTTTTGTATGTAAGCTCAATATCGAAGCTCGAGAGCACGATATCCGGCACGCCGTCAAAGTCTCCCACATTGCCGTCGTCGTCACAAATGAGCTTGATCCCCTTCTCTCGAAGGGTCCGCAGAAGCTCCCGGGTTCCGATAGCGTAGACACTTTGTCCCGGCATATTGTCGTTCAGATACGCCGCGGTCACATCCGCGGAGGTCATAACCTCCCCGGGACGTACATCAAAGCCAAGTTTGCCGAGACGCTCGTAGTAAACGCAGTCAGAGCGGGAAGCGTTATTCGTAAAGAACAGCACTCTGCGTCCGTTTTCGCGCAGTCTGAGGATAAACTCCCTCGCCTCGGGAAATATTCTGCTCCCGAGGTAGATCGTGCCGTCCATATCGAACACAAAAAGCTCCTTATCGCCAAGGATGGTTTGTGCCTTGTTTAAATCATAGGTCATATGCAGTCTCTTTTCTTAAGTTATGCTTGGTTTATACTTAGTTGTTTTTCAAAGAAATGCGGAGTCAGCCCGTTATACTTCTCGGGAAGCCTCTGAATACAACATAATTCCCGTCAGGATCGCAAAAGCGCATATTTCTTGCGCCCCAAGGACGATCTGTCGGCTCATCCAGTATTTCGATCCCTAATTTCCCGAGACGCAGATATTCCGCGTCAACATCATCGACAGTAAAAGCCATATTCATATTCGGATTTCCACCATCGGCATTTTCATATTTTAAAATAGCCAGATACGCACCTTGAGTATGTATCTCCTGATGAATCTCATCATCACAGTCAGCGCTTGTTTGAAGGACTTTTTGGTAGAAGTCCGACAAGCGCCGTACATCCTTCGTCAAAAGACACACTCCTGAAAAATCCATAGTGTTCCCCCTGTTAAATTCCGGTCTATTCTTTTGATTTTCAGGGCTTCGCTCGGAATGACTTTGCCCTGATGATGTGCGCCTGATCTTATACCCTGTATTCGGTAAATTCTTCTTTCAGTAATCCGGTCATGCATTCATCCACATATTCATTCGTCGCCAGACATAAGAAACGCTTTCTTCTCAGCCCTTCATATTTGAATCCAAGTTTCTCCTGCATTCTTTTTGAGCCCCCATTGTTTGGATAATAGCCATTTTCCATTCGTCTTAGACCTAACACATCAAAAGCATATTTTATTTTTACACTGAACGCCTCGGTACCGTATCCGTTTCCCTGATATTTCTCATTTATCCATATGCCGCCTCCGGCAGTCCCGTCTTTTCTGTTTATATTAGTAATATCGGTCCCGCCGATAACCCCGCCTGTTTCCTTCAATACTATTGCTAATAGTATATCAGAACCTTCATCGCGGTTTCTAGCATATTCAATAAAATATTTTGCATGATCTTCGGTATATGGATACGGAACTCCGGCCATCCATTTTGAAACGTTGATATTGTTCAAACCTTCCGTTAAATCGCCGACATCCTCACTCTTCCAACTTCTCAGCATAATTCTTTTACTGTCCAGTATCATCTGTAACTCCTCATCAATCCGTTTTAGCGCACAAAACTTCGCTCAACATCACTTTGCCCATCGGGCTTTCGCCCGATAGGCGGGAGCATGAGATGTTGGGGCTTTGCGCCCTCCACGAAAGGCTCCGCCTCTCGACTCCGCCAAAGGGACTTCGTCCCTCTGGACTCCCGCCCAAGCGGTTTGTACAGACTTTAAAATGTGTCGGTATGCTTGATTTTGCCTTAAAAATATGGTATACTCTTGCCGTGAAGAAAATGTTTCCCGAAAGGCAGTGTGTTTATGAACAAAAAAATCGTCA
>CAYVUJ010000005.1:12305-14448 GCA_964454825.1 uncultured Lachnospiraceae bacterium
CCGTGAAGAAAATGTTTCCCGAAAGGCAGTGTGTTTATGAACAAAAAAATCGTCATCGGCATCGATGTAGGCGGAAGCACCACGAAGATCGGCGGATTTGACGTGACCTCGCCCTCTCCTGAGCTGATCGAGCCGCTTTTTGTGCGCGCCACCGACCCGATAACCTCGGTATACGGCGCTTTCGGAAAATTTACCGACGTAAATGCCCTCGATCTCTCCGACATAAGCCGCGTCATGGTCACAGGCGTGGGTGCGTCCCACATGACGCGTCCGATATATTCCCTTCCCTGTGAGGTCGTACCGGAATTTCGCTGCATCGGGCTGGGCGGACTTTATCTGTCCGGACTCGATCGGGCGATCGTTGCCAGCCTCGGCACCGGCACGGCTCTCGTTCTCGCCGAGCACGGCAAGGAGCCGGAGCATCTCGGCGGCACCGGAGTCGGCGGAGGCACATTGATCGGGCTGTCGAAAAAAATGCTCAGCATGGACACCACAGACCACATCGCAGAGCTTGCCCGAAGCGGCGATCTCTCGCGCATCGATCTGCGCATCAACGACATCTCCGCCGCGCCCACAGTAGGCAAGCTGACCGAGACCATGACTGCATCCAACTTCGGAAACGTGAGCGACCTTGCAACAAAGTCTGATATCGCTCTCGGAATCATTAACATGGTGTTTGAGACGGTCGGAATGGTGAGTCTATTCGCGGCGCGCAACCACGGCGTGCGGGATGTGGTCCTGACGGGAAATCTCACGACCGTGCCACAGGCAAAGCAGATATTCGAGGGCTTGAATTCCCTCTTCGATATGAATTTCACGATCCCGGAGCAAAGCCAGTTCGGCCCCGTGATCGGCGCGGCACTCTCCGGCGTTGAACAGTCTGTCTGAGCGTCGCCTGTACCGACTTCGTCGACCGTACATACTCGCCGACGATGCGTGCGATCGCGGCGCCCTTACTGTGACCGCCGCCGACATGCGCACTGCGCAACCCGCGCGATGGCCGTCCAACATACCGCGATCACCCTGATACCGCAAAACAAAGTCCCCGGCCAAGGCCCGGGACTTTATTTTTTACTCAAGAACACGCAGGACGTGCGCCTCGCATCCGATGCCGTCAAGCGCCTCGGCAAGCTCCGAATCCGTGAGCGCATCCATCGTAACGGCACGGGCGGCGCCGTCATCATCTTTCGTGACTGCGGAAAGCACAAGCCTCGTTTCGAGCACGGACAGAGCGTTCCATGCGTCCTCGCCCTCGAATCTGACCGCCCTGCGGAATTTCATCTCGCCGAAGGGACGGCACTTGGCTCCGTCAAGTCTCTCCCAAAGCTCGGGCTGCTCGAGCTTTCCGGCGCCGGACACTGCGGCGCACACATCGGAGACCATCGCTCCGGCGGTAGGATATCTGCCCGCTCCGCGTCCGTAGTACGCCACATCGCCCGTGACTTCACCCTCGACGTGGACCGCATTGTACACGTCGTCAACATGGGCGAGAATGTTCTCATTTTTCACAATAAACGGAGCAACACCGAGGCAGGGACGGTCCGTTCCATCAAAGAAGCCGATAAGCCGCACCGTGCCGCCGAACTGTTCCGCCGTCGCAAGGTCAGACTCGGTGATGCGTCTCATGGTTTCGGTCTGCACCGCGCTTTCGGGAACGATCGCGCTCATTGCGATGGCGGCGAGGATCATAATCTTACGTTGCGCATCGAAGCCGTCGACGTCCGCTGTGGGATCGGCCTCGGCATATCCGAGGGACTGAGCCTGAGCCAGCGCCGCATCGAACGAGCCGCCGTCATTCTTCATCTGAGTGAGAATATAGTTGGTAGTTCCGTTGAGAATACCCGTAATACGGACAATATTCTCAGACGCAAGCGACGTTTTCATCGAGCGCAGGACCGGAATTCCGCCGCCGACCGCCGCCTCATAGAGATAGCAGACGCCGTTCTCCGCGGCTGTGCGCAGAAGCTCGTCACCGTGCTTTGCAACAAGCTCCTTGTTTGAGGTGACCACGCTCTTTCCTGCGCGAAGCGCGCGAAGCGAGAAATCCAGCGCGGGGTTGGTGCCGCCCATGCACTCACAAACAACAGATACGCTCTCATCCTCAAGGATCGGCGCGATATCGTGGATCACCCGGTCTGCATAC
>CAYVUJ010000006.1:0-14051 GCA_964454825.1 uncultured Lachnospiraceae bacterium
ATGAGGATGACATCATAATCGCGCTGCTCAAGCCCATAGACTTCGCGGCGTCGGAAATACGTCCGATGCTCCCGGGGATGAAATACGACGCGCCGGTGCTCCAGGACAAGGCAAATCCGGTCGATCCGGGGACCGATCACCTCGCAGCGCTGAGCACCGTCGGAGACGACATCGCCGCAAAGAAGGCGATAACGTCAGCATTTTACGGTATCTCGAGCCAAAATGCCGAGGAGCTTGCACGCCGGGCGGCGGGCGAAGCGAGTACGCCGCTGGGCCTCTGCCGCGAGGCGCTCGCGCTGCAGATGGCGGATTTCCGGCGTATATTCGAGAACGACACGCCCGTGCCGACGCTTATCCGCAAGGCGGATACGAGCGTTGCGGACTACTCGTTCCTCGATCTGCACACGGACGGCATAAAGGAGCACGCCGCATCGTTCGCCGAACTTTTCGACATCTTTTTTGACGAGCGAAACCGCGCCGAGCGCGTCCATCAGCGCGCGTCGGATGTGGAGCGGCTGCTTTCAAACTCCGAGATCAGGCTGAAAAAGAAGCTCGATCTGCTCCGCTCCGAGCTTGCAAGCGCGGACGAGGGCGAGCACTACCGGCTCTTCGGCGATCTGATCACCGCCAACATCTACCGCATGGAACGGGGGATGGAGCAGATTGTGGCGGACAACTACTATGACGAAATGAAGGCGGTCAAAATACCGCTCGACAGCCGTCTTTCGCCTCAGGCAAACGCTCAGAAATACTACAAAAAGTACCGGAAGACCCAATCCGCAAAGGTACATCTCGCCGAGCAGATCGAGCTTGCCCGGGCCGAGCTTACGTATGTGCAGAGCGTGGCGGACGCGCTGTCCCGCGCCTCCGGCGAGGCGGAGATCGCGCAGATACGCTCGGAGCTTCACGCGGCGGGCTATGGCTCACGCATCAAGGCTGCCGACGCGAAGAAGGCGAAAACGCCCGCGATCCTGCGCTTTACCACCACCGACGGAGCTTCGCTCTACTGCGGCAAGAACAACCTCGCAAACGACTACATCCGCACGCATATCGCGTCGAAAAACGACTGGTGGTTCCACGCGAAGAACCGTCCGGGCTCGCATGTGGTCATGGTCACCGACGGTGCCGAGCCCACGGACCGAGATTTCACCGAGGCGGCGACGCTCGCGGCGGTGTATTCATCCGCACCGAAAAACAGCCCGGTAGAGATCGACTATGTCAAGGTTCGCGAGCTGAAAAAGCCCGCGGGAGCGAAGCCGGGATTTGTGATCTATCACACGAACTACTCTATGCTCGTCACCTCGGACGAGGCGGCGGTTGAGGGACTGAAAATATAACAGAAACGGCTGTCTTACCAGACAGCCGTTTCTTTATGTCCTGCATGTTGCAGTTGACAAAATGCTGATTTCCTGAATAATTTATACTATTCATCGTAATTTCTACTATTCATCATGGTGGGCTCCATTCTGTACGTATTTAACGTAGTCTTTTGCCCGATGAGATTTCCGTCAGTGTCAAAAGAATAGTTGATTTCTCTGCAGGACATGAAGCGATCGGAAAAACCGCTCTCCGGGTTGTCTTTTTTAAACATTGAAATATCCATCACCTTCCACACCAGCTCTCCGGCATCATTCACGGTCAATTCCTGACCCACTAGGTCTTTGACAGAGTAGAACGTCTTAAGTTCGCCGCCCTCGGGATCACATAAAAGCAGCATCGCCGTGCGGCTGTCGTACTCCGCTTCGTTCTCCTTCGGCTTGGCATCGACACAGATATACAACTGACCTGCAAACTCGACCATATCGCGAACATTGTATTCGATTTTTTCGTCACCGTACGTAAAGCTGTCCAGAAGATTTCCTTCCCGATCCAGCTTGACAAACTCGGCTGTATCCCGCACCTGAACAAAGTAGTTCTCTCCGAAGCGGACAGCGTTACAGACACCCACATTGCCGGATGAACGTATTTCAGTTTCGCCCGTTTTCCGGAAGCTCAGCTCATTCCCATCCTTATCGTACTGACTCAGGCACAGATAACTGACAAGTCGATTTTCATAATCATAACGATCATATCTCCAACAGTCATCAGCATATTCATATCCGGAGCCGAGCACTGCAAATGTACCGTCCCCGTTGTCGATAACGGCAGAAATATGTTCACCGCCTTCGAATCCGTGATTAATCCAACGCTGCCACTTAATATTTCCGCTGTCGTCTATCAGCATCAGCGTCGCACAGTCATCCATATCATCATGCTCACCGTCGTCTCTTCCCCACACCAGCGTACCGACAGAGGTAAACATCGGATCGTGTGGAAGAAAATAGGAAAAATTCACCCTCCAGAGAAACTCACCGTCCCGGTGACACACCATATAGCTCCGTGTCGGCAGACCCCACTTAAACTCAATATCCGATCCGTCTGACTTGGTTGACTCGTAAGTGTCCCAGTGATAGCTGATCCCCTGCTCCGTCTCTTCCTGCTCCGAAGTGCCCGAATTCTTCTCCCACGCCTCTGCCAGCTCCTCAGGCGTGAGGTGTTCCTCTGAAATCTCCACCCCGGGTACAGACTGACTGATCACCTGCGCCGTCTTGTCGTAGGTAAAATGCTCTGTCGTAATGTCCCGGTAGACCTCCTTCACATCTGAGCGGCTCAGTCCTTCCATGGACAGGCCGTTCTCCTCGAAAAACTCTACCGCCGCGCCGTATTCCCTGGCTTCTGCGACAAAAGCGATCCCCGCCAGACTTATCACCAGTGCCAAACATGCGGCCAATACTCCCCACTTCCGAAAAGAAGGAGCTTTTTTTAGGGGTGCAGTGATTTCACTGCGCTCCAGGATATCGTCATCCACATCGTCAAACGCCCGGAACAGATCGTTTTTGTTCATAGGTATCCCTCCTTCATAAGAAATGTTTTCAGTTTTTTTCGTGTCCGGCTCAGTATGACCGTCACATTGTTTTCGCTCAGACCGTACCGCTTCGCAATATCCGCCACGGACTCGGCAAAGAAATACCGACGCACCAGCACGTTCCCGTCCCGCTCCGGCAGACGGCGCACGAAACGCCGGATGCACTGCCTTAACTCCTTTGCCTCGTACGCTGCCTCTGTGTCTGTGCCGCCGCCGAGACATTCCCCAAGCTCGTCCAAAACGAGGGAAATCTCGCCGCCACCCCGCTTTTGTGCATTTCTTGCATTTAAACGGTCAAAGGAAAGATTGCGGGTGATCTTCGCAAAGAACATCCGGAGCGCGTCAGGCTTCTCAGGCGGTATTGCATTCCACGCGCGCAGCCATGTGTCATTGACACACTCCTCGGAATCTTCGGTGTTGTGCAGGATATTCTCTGCTACCTGGAAGCAATAAGCACCGTATTTTTCGGCACTTTCCGATATGGCGTCTGCGTTTTTTTGCCAGTAGAGCTCAATGATTTGACTATCCTCCAACGCGATGCCTCCTCTCCATGGTTTGAAGGTTCCTTCATACTATAAGACGGGAAATAACCTAAAACCTTACAAAGATTTTATTAAAAATCTGCCATCGGGCTTGGATACGATCAAGCGGGGAAGGAACTTCCGAAAAAAGCTCCTCCCCCGCTTCTGTTATCCGATTCCGAGTATTCTCTCCACATCCGCAATGCTCACCGCATGGTTGAGCTCGCGGCGCATCGAAGTCGCGTCGCGCATCCCCGCCAGAAGATATCCCAGTCTCGCGCGAGACGCGATCACGGCGCCTTCTTCATCATGACCCTCGCAAAGCGCACGCACAAGGCGCAGTGCAATACGCTTTCGTCCGTCCTCGTCGGGCGGCTCGAAGTCCCCCCTGGCAAGCTCAGCGAATATCCACGGACGCGAGAGCGCCGCGCGGCCGATCATGACAGCGTCCACGCCGCACTCGGATATCATGCGAAGCGCATCCTCGCGGCTCGCGATATCGCCGTTTCCGATGACCGGGATCTCCGGCGGCAGAGCCGAACGCACCCTTGCGATCTCGTCGAGCGAGGCCTTTCCGGAGTACATCTGATCTCTCGTCCGACCGTGAATGCACACCATGGAGGCCCCCGCCGCAACCACGCTCCGGGCGACCTCGGGCGCGTTCGGACGGTCGAAGCCCACACGTATTTTGACGGTGACCGGCACCCCGTACGGCTCAGCGGCGCGCACAGCCGAGCGAACAAGCTCCCCGCACAGCGCTTCGTCGCGCATGAGGGCACTGCCGTCGCCGCCGGATACGATCTTCTTCACCGGACAGCCCATGTTTATATCGATCGCCGCGGGCTTTCGGCCGCAAAGCTCACCGGAGGCGATCCTCTCTGCCGCCTCCGCGATAAACTCCGGTGTGTGACCGAATATCTGCACCGACGTCGGAACGTCGTCAGCCTCAAGTCGGCAGAGCACGGCGGTCTTTTTGTCATTATAGTGGATCGCGGCGGCAGACACCATCTCCGTCACCGCAGAGATATCGCAGAATTCGCGGCAGAGCATGCGAAACGCGCGGTCGGTAAAGCCCGCCATCGGCGCAAGGACTGCACGTATCGCCGGGCCGCTCTTTGTCATATCGGCCGAACACGGTTGCCGCTCACCACCGCATTCCGCCATGAACGTCTTTTCCACGTCACTCACCGCCTTGTGCGCTGGAGGCATTTCAGCCCCTCGGCAAGCGCGTCGCAGAGTGCGTCGATGTCTGATTCGCTGTTCGTGTGATCGAAGCTCACACGGATGGTACAGTCCGCCTCATGCTCGCCAATGCCGAATGCGCGCAGTACCGCTGACGCCTTGCCTGACCTTGCGGAGCACGCCGAGCCGGCCGACACGAATATATCACGCGCGGAAAGAAAATTGAGCGCAGTCTCGCTCCGTATGTCCGGCAGAGTAAGGCTGAGGATCCCCGGCAGAGCCGCCGCCGGACGGTTGATACTGACCTCCGGAAGAACGCTTTGCAGGCAGCCGAGCGCATATGAGTGAAGCGCCTCTGCCCTCTCACGGCAGGCAGTGCGTGAGTGCTCAGCCTCGGCGACCGCTGCGGCAAATGCGGCGATCCCGGCGGTATTCTGCGTGCCGGAGCGCATCGCATCCTCCTGGCCGCCGCCGATCAGATACGGCACGATCGACTTCGAGCGCACGAGCGACTCGCGTACCCACAGCGCGCCCGTTCCCTTTTGGGCATGGACCTTGTGAGCACTGACGCTGATCATGTCGACTCCGGTCTTGCGCGGAGAGATATCACACTTGAGAAACGCCTGCACCGCGTCCGTGTGGATGAGCGCCTTCGGTGCCGCGCGGCGCACGGTCCGCGCCGCTCCGGCCACATCGTAGATCGCCCCGGTCTCGTTGTTTACCATCATGAATGAGGCAAGGATCACGCGCTCATCAGCGGCACCGGCAAGCGCGTCCATATCGATCGCGCCGCCGACGGTGGGGATGCGCACAACATCATAGCCCAAAGCCTCCAGCCGGTCCATCGAGCGCGCGACCGCGGGATGCTCGCTGTCCGTGGTGAGGATCTTCGGTGTACCGCGGTGTGTCTTTGCGGTGACGGTGCCGAAGATCGCCATATTGTCGGCCTCGGTGCCGGAGGCGGTGAAAATCACCCTGCCCTCCTTCGCGCCCGCGCCGATGGCGGCGCGCACCGTCTCGCGATCACGCTCGAGCGCGCGATGCGCCGCGACCCCGGCAGAATACACGGAGGACGGATTGCCCCACTGCTCCCGCGAGGCGCGCGCGGCCGCCTCTATCGCCGCTTCAGACGGACGCGTGGTGGCCGCATTGTCGAGATATATGCTCATTTGAACTTGAAATACCCGACGATCTCGGCAAAATCGCCGTCGTGCTCGTCGAAGCGGTCAGCGAGGTTGGTGTAGGTCAGCACGTACACGAGGGAGTCCTTGACCGCCGTCACCTGGCAGAATCGGTAATTCTCCCCTCCGAGCGAGCCTGTGAAGATCACCGAACGCGCACCGACGCCGTCGAGGAGGATGTCCTCCTCCTTCTCGATCTTAAAATCCGAGTATACCTTCTCAAAGTCGGTGACAAAGCTGTTCCAGAAATCCCCGGGGGTGGAATCGCTGACCGCGGGGGTCCATGTCATCACCGAAACGGACGCCGGATCCGACGACGACACGGTGGCGGAGGTTGCGGTATTGTCGATAGCGACGCTCCATGTCGCGGGGACGTAGAGCTTGTACTCCTTAGCATCGTTGCTCTGTTCCGACGCTGCAAGCTGATATCCGTCCGGGATACTCTCGTCCTTTTTCTCACAGGAAACCATGCAAAGAAGCGCACAAAACGCAAGGAGGGCAGCCATAAACCTGATTTTTTTCATAACGATCTCCGTTCCGCCGATCCGGCGCAAATATAATCGTCGTTATTATATCACAATTTGACAAAACTTTCAATAGATGAAATGTAAAAACGCCGCCCGCCGTCCGAACATGAACCACTATGCCGAATGTCCTCCGCCCCGCCGGACTTTGCCAGCCCCATCGGAGGGACAGGTCCCCCCGGACTCCCACAAATGCGTTTTTGCCTGCTTTGACTCCCCATTTTTCGCCCGAAAATGCGCCCAAGTGCGTTTTTTTGACCTTTTGGGCACCTCTAAGCGCCTTTTCACTATTGACAAGCGCCGATCGGAGGAATATAATATATTGAAAACACCCTTGTGCCGCCCGGCGGCCAGGTACAGCAAACATATCAAACTATCCTGAAAGGAATCAGAAATATAAATGAGCAACATCAAGGTCATAAAATTCGGCGGCTCCTCACTCGCGGACGCCGAACAGTTCCGAAAGGTCCAGCGTATCATCGAAAGCGATCCGGATCGCGCATATGTTATCCCCAGCGCTCCCGGCAGACGCTTCTCCGGCGATGACAAGGTCACCGATCTTCTCTACGGCTGTTACGACACCGCACGAAACGGCGGAGACATCGACGCTGCGTTTGCACGCGTGACCGAGCGCTATACCGACATCATCTCGGGCCTTTCCCTCGACCTTGATCTCACCGAGGAATTCGAGCAGATCAAAAGTGCCATCACCCACCACGCCGGACGCGACTACGCCGCATCGCGCGGTGAATACCTGAACGGTATCATCCTCGCAAAGCTTCTCGGATACGATTTCATTGACGCCGCATTTGTGATCGGCTTCAATAACGACGGCTCTTTCGATTCAGAAGGAACAAACGCCGTGCTCGCCGAGCTTCTGAAAAAGCACACGCGAGCCGTCATCCCCGGCTTCTACGGCAGTATGCCAAACGGCACGATCAAGACCTTCTCGCGCGGCGGCTCGGACATCACCGGCTCCATCGTGGCACGCGCCGTCAACGCCCGTCTCTACGAAAACTTCACCGATGTTTCCGGCCTGATGATGACAGACCCGAGGATCGTCGACAACCCCCGCCGCATCGATGTGATCACCTACGCGGAGCTTCGCGAGCTCTCCTACATGGGCGCGGAAGTCTTTCACGAGGACGCGATCTTCCCCGTGCGCAGTGCGGGTATCCCGATCAACATTAAAAACACGAACGCTCCGTCCGATCCCGGTACGATGATCGTTTCATCCTCCGACAGATATGAGGACACCGTGATCACCGGCATCGCAGGCAAGCGCGGATTCTCCATCATAAATGTGGAAAAGGACATGATGAACTCCGAGATCGGCTTCGGCCGCCGTCTGCTCGAGGTGATCGAGCGCGCGGGTCTGTGCTTTGAACATCTGCCCTCCGGCATCGACACGATGAGCGTGGTCGTCTCCACCGCGCAGATCGAGAGTGTGCGCGACAGCCTGATCGAGGGCATCAAGGCCGCCGTGAAGCCGGATCACGTATCCTGCGAGGACGGTATCGCACTGCTCGCAGTCGTCGGACGCGGTATGGTCAAGGCCAAGGGCACCTCCGCGCGGGTGTTCATGGCGCTCGCGAACAGCGGCGTCAATGTGCGCATAATCGACCAGGGCTCCTCTGAACTCAACATCGTTATCGGCATCGACGAGGAGAATTTCGAGACGGCAACGCGTGCGATCTACGACGAGTTTTCCCGCTGAAGCGGCGCTTTCGCGTCCGGGTATGACGACTTTATCCGCCGGACCGGCGCTTTCGCGCCTCGGTGTGATAAAAACTTAGTTTTTTTTGAAAAATCTATTGACAAAGAAAAATTCGTATGCTACAATGAGCTAAACCAATGAGGAAGAGTAAGTAAGCGTCATTTATGTTCTCCAAGAGAGCCGCGAACGGTGGGAAGCGGCAGAGCAGGTGGTGCTGAATGGACTTCCGAGGGCGAGCAGAAAGCTGAGGGGCGTTCCGGACTGAGAGTTGCGGACTATTCCCGGCCGAGTATGTGAGACGGAGACGGCGCTTCGTAAACAAAGGCCTGCATATGACTGTATGCACTGAGAGGACGTGGATTCACGTCAAGCAGGGTGGCACCGCAGGATTTACTTCCTGTCCCGGCAAATTGCAGGGACAGGATTTTTTTGTCCCTCAGAAAAATTTTTCCGGCGCACAGCGCACGATCGAAAGGAGTCTGAAAAAATGGCAAAGGAAATCCCCTACAAGATCTATCTCAACGAAACCGAGATGCCGACTGCCTGGTACAATCTGCGTGCGGACATGAAAAACAAGCCCGCACCGCTCCTCAACCCCGGAACACATCAGCCGATGAGCGCTGCTGAGCTCGGCGGCGTATTCTGCGACGAGCTCGTAAAGCAGGAGCTCGACAACGACACTAGATTCTACGAGATCCCCGAAGAGATCAGAGACTTTTACAAAATGTACCGTCCCTCCCCGCTTGTCAGGGCGTACTGCCTGGAGAAGAAGCTCGGCACGCCCGCCAAGATCTACTACAAATTCGAAGGCAACAACACAAGCGGCAGTCACAAGCTCAACTCCGCGATCGCCCAGGCATACTACGCAAAAAAGCAGGGTCTGAAGGGTGTCACCACTGAAACAGGCGCAGGCCAGTGGGGCACCGCACTCTCCATGGCATGCTCGTACTTCGATCTCGACTGCAAGGTGTTCATGGTCAAGGTATCCTATGAGCAAAAGCCCTTCCGCCGCGAGGTGATGCGCACCTATGGAGCGTCTGTCACACCCTCTCCGTCGATGGACACCGCGGTCGGACGTAAGATCAACGCGGAGCATCCCGGAACGACCGGCTCGCTCGGATGCGCCATCTCGGAAGCCGTCGAGGTCGCCGTCGGAAGCGAGGGCTACCGCTACGTTCTCGGAAGCGTACTGAATCAGGTCATACTTCACCAGTCGGTGATCGGCCTTGAGACCAAGACCGCGCTCGACAAATACGGCATCAAGCCGGACATCGTCATCGGATGTGCAGGAGGCGGCTCGAACCTCGGCGGACTTATCGCTCCCTTTATGGGTGAGAAGCTCCGCGGCGAGGCGGACTACCGTATCATCGCAGTCGAACCCGCATCCTGCCCGAGCTTCACCCGCGGCGTGTACGCCTATGACTTCGCGGACACCGGCATGGTCTGCCCGCTTGCGAAGATGTACACCCTCGGCAGTGACTTCATTCCCTCCGCAAACCACGCTGGCGGACTCCGCTACCACGGCATGAGCCCGATCCTTTCCCAGCTCTACGATGACGGGTATATGGAGGCAGTCTCCGTCGGCCAGACCGAGGTCTTTGAGGCCGCAGAGCAGTTCGCCCGGATTGAAGGCATCCTCCCCGCTCCGGAAAGCAGTCACGCAATACGCGCGGCAATCAACGAGGCGCTCAAGTGCAAGGAGAGCGGTGAGGAAAAGACCCTCGTCTTCGGTCTTACCGGAACCGGATACTTCGACATGGTCGCCTACGAGAAATTCCACGACGGCAAAATGAACGACTACATTCCCACCGACGACGAGCTCGCCTCATTCCGTGCAAGACTCCCCCAGGTGGACTGATAATTCTTATACTGTTTATTTCAAATATTTATTGATGAAAGAGGAATCTGAAAATGAAAAAGTTTATCTCACTCATGCTCGCGCTCGTATGCGTATTCGCCATGGCCTCCTGCTCGTCCGGCGGCACGAATGACCCCAAGGACACCTCGTCGGGTAAGGACACCTCTGCCTCCGGCGAGACGAAAACCTACAAGGTCGGCATCTGCAACTACGTCGACGATGCATCCCTCAATCAGATCGTAGAGAACATTCAGAAGCAGCTTTCCAGGATCGAATCTGAAAAGAATGTGAAGTTTGACATCAAATACGACAACTGCAACGCAGACCCGAATGTCATGAACCAGATCATCGCCGACTTCATCGCCTCCAATGTAGACCTGATGGTAGGCGTCGCGACACCCGTGGCGCTCGCAATGCAGTCCGCGACCGAGGACAACAAGATTCCCGTGGTGTTCGCCGCAGTCTCCGATCCCATCGCTGCTGAGCTTGTGGAATCCCTCGAGGCTCCCGGTGCAAACATCACCGGAACCTCGGACTATCTCGACACCAACGCCGTTATGAACCTCATCTTCGCTCAGAATCCGGACGCAAAGAAGATCGGTCTGCTCTATAACAACGGCGAGGACTCCTCCAAGACTCCAATAGCGGCAGCTAAGGAATACCTCACCTCCAAGGGCATTGAGGTCGTCGAGCGCACCGGAACAAACAACGAGGAGGTCGCACTCGCCGCTCAGGCGCTCGTCTCCGACGGCGTGGACGCTGTGTTCACCCCCACCGACAACACGATCATGAAAGCTGAGCTTGCCATCTACGAGACCTTTGTGAATGCGAAGATCCCGCACTTCACCGGAGCCGATTCCTTCGCTCTCAACGGCGCATTCCTCGGCTACGGAGTCGACTACATCAACCTCGGCGTTGAGACTGCAAACACCGTTGCCGACATCCTCATCGACGGCAAAAAGCCCGCAGAGCTTGCTGTCAAGACCTTCGACAACGGCACCGCGACCGTGAACACCGACGTATGCGAGGCTATGGGTCTCTCCTACGACGAGCTCACCGAGACCTTCGCTCCGTTCTGCTCGAAAGTCCAGCCCATCACGACCGCCGACAGCTTCGGTGACGTGAACAAGTAAATCCCCCTTCCCTGCGCTACGCCCCAAGGCCTTTTGCGCAGCTTACAACCGAAAAGACACCGGCGAAGCGATTGCTTTGCCGGTGTGGACTTATCAAAGACAATACCGCACAATTCTGACAGTGCAACTCGGCCGACAGATTTTTCGTCAACGCGTACAAATTTCCTCAGGCAATAGTAGACCTATTGCCAAGGGAAGTTGGGCGTTTTGACGGGAAAGATGCAAGCAAGTGTGCCGTCAAGGCGTCAGCTGCGAATTGTGCGGTATTGCCCAAAACAAATCGTGCCGCCCCCGGCGGCGAATGGAGACAGACATGACTTTAGAAGCCATCCTCGGACTTGCAAAGACGGCGGCGGAGCTCGGCCTTATCAGCTCGCTGACCGTTCTTGCACTGTTCCTAAGCTACTCTATGCTGAACGTGTGCGATCTTTCCACGGACGGCTGCTTCACCCTTGGAGCAACCGTCGGCGCCGTTGTCGCGATCGCCGGGCATCCGTATCTCTCGATCGTCGCTGCAATGTGCGCCGGTGTTCTCTCCGGCTTCATCACGGCGCTGTTGCAGACGAAAATGGGCATCAACAGCCTGCTCGCGGGAATCATCGTGAACACCGCGCTTTATTCGGTGAACATCGCCGTTATGAAGGGGGCGTCTCTGCTCAACATGAACAAGACCGAGACGGTATTCACCAAAATGAAGGCGCTTCTTGCGTCCACATTCCTTGCGGATCAGTGGAAGCTCGCCGTGGCGCTGATCGCCGTGGCGGCGGTGATCGTGTTCCTCTCGCTCTTTCTGCGCACCAAGCTCGGCCTTGCGATCCGCGCGACGGGCGACAACCCGGACATGGTGCGCTCCTCGTCGATCAACCCGGTGTTTACCACAATCGTCGGGCTCTGCGTCGCAAACTCCTTCACCGCGCTTTCGGGATGCCTGCTCGCGCAGTCGCAGAAGTCTGTGAATATCGACATCGGAACAGGTATGGTCACCGTCGCGCTGGCCTCACTGCTCATCGGCGGTGTATTTGTGCGGCGCGGAAAGATTCCCGTAAAAGCGATCGGCGCGGTACTCGGCGCGGTCATTTTCCGAGCGGTCTACACTGTGGCACTGCGCCTCAACATGCCCGCGTTCATGCTGAAGCTCGTCTCTTCGGTGATCGTAATCATAGCGATCTCGGGGCCGTATCTCAAAAATCAGCTCCCGATGCTCAAACGCCGTCTGATGCACAGACGAAGAAGGGAGGCAAATGATGCTTGAGATAAAGAAAATCACAAAAACCTTCAACCCCGGCACGGCAAGCGCAAAGACAGCGCTCAACTCGCTGTCGCTGTCCGTCGCCGACGGCGATTTCATCACGATAATCGGTGCGAACGGCGCGGGAAAATCCACGCTGTTCAACGCGGTCTGCGGCTCGTTTATGCTCGACTCGGGCTCGATCGAGCTTGACGGTACAGACGTGACATGGATGGCGGAGCACAAGCGCGCCCGCTCTATCGGCAGGCTCTTTCAGGACCCTATGCGCGGGAGCGCGCCCGGGATGAGCATCGAGGAAAACCTTGCGCTCGCCGCGGGACACGGCGGCTGGTTCTCCTCCATATCGCGCGCTGACCGCGAACTGTTTCGCGAGCGCCTTGCGCTGCTCGGTATGGGGCTCGAGGATCGCATGAGTCAGAGCGTCGGACTTCTCTCCGGCGGCCAGCGGCAGGCGCTGACGCTGATGATGGCGACGATCCATCCGCCGAAGCTTCTCCTGCTCGACGAGCATACGGCGGCCCTCGATCCCGCGACGGCGGAGCTTGTGCTCAACCTCACTCGGAGCATCGTCGACAAGGACAATCTGACATGCCTGATGATCACGCACAATATGCAATCGGCTCTGGAACTCGGAAACCGCACCATAATGATGGATCGCGGCAAGGTGATCTTCGACGCATCCGGCGACGAGCGCGCAAAGCTCACGGTGCCCGATCTGCTCGAGAAATTCAGGGAAGCCTCCGGCAAAGCGCTCGACAACGACCGGATGCTCCTCGGGAACTGAAGCGGCGCGGCAAAGCGGAATTTATCAACCGTCGGAAATGAATGAAACGGAAAATAATATGGCGGCAGTTACAAGTTTAGGATTAGGTAAAACAATGGAAAAAAACTCCATTCAATCGGTATTCACTCAGCCGAGGAATTGACTGAAATCGGAAGCAAGCAGGCAGTTTTCCGTCTCAAAGCACAATATCCGAATACTTGTATTGTTATTCTCTATCATTTAGAAGCTGCTATTCGCGGTATTGAGATCAAGCAGCTTGAAGATACGTGTAAAGCAGAGTTGAAGGCATATTTCAAGCAACTATAAATTCCACTTTGTCGAGGTACAATATACAATGAAAGCACTTATAGCAATGAGCGGCGGGGTCGATTCGAGCGTTACGGCCAAGCTGATGCTCGGGGCGGGCTACGACTGCGTCGGCTGCACCATGCGCCTATGGGATGGCACGGACAGCCGCGACGCCGCAGATCTGGCCGCCTCGCTCGGCATCCCCTTCTATGAGTTCGATATGCGCGGCGAGTTCGAGCGGCACGTGATATGCAAGTTTGCCGAAAGCTACGAGGCCGGCGAGACTCCGAACCCCTGCATCGACTGCAACCGAACCATGAAATTCGGAGCGCTTTTCGACCGCGCGGACGAGCTCGGATGCGACGTCCTCGCCACCGGCCACTATGCCCGCGTCGAGCGGGGTGCGGACGGAAAATATCTGCTGAAAAAGGCACTCGACAGCACGAAGGATCAAAGCTACGTGTTGTATATGCTCACTCAGCGCGAGCTTAGCCGCCTTCGCCTGCCGCTCGGCGAGCTGACAAAGAGCGACGTCCGCCGCCTCGCCGCGGAAAACGGATTTTCAAACGCAAACAAGGCGGAAAGCCAGGACATCTGCTTTGTCCCGGATTCGGAATACGCATCGGTACTCACGGCACGCGGAGTACGCAGTACGCCCGGCGACTTTGTGACAGTACAGGGCGAAGTTCTCGGAAAACATCGCGGGCTG
>CAYVUJ010000007.1:0-13886 GCA_964454825.1 uncultured Lachnospiraceae bacterium
GCGACGGCGCGTTCGAATATTGTACCTCGCTTACGAGTGTCGTAATCCCTGACGGCGTGACCACTATCGGAGGATGGGCGTTCTACAGTTGCACCTCTCTCAAAAGCGTCGTTATCTCCGGCGGCGTGACTGCGATTGGCCCAAGCGCGTTCGGTGGATGCACCTCGCTGGAGACTGTATATTACAGCGGCTCGGAGGAGGATTGGAACAAGATTTCCATAAGCTTTGAAAACGGTCCGCTTCGAAATGCGAACATAATCTTCAACTACACCGTATACACCCCCGGCGATGTCAACGGCGACAATAGAATCAACGCAAAGGACATCATCGATGTCATGAAGCACATGCTCGGGAATGCTCCCGCAGGCTTCAACGAAGCGGCCGCCGACCTCAATGGCGACAACAGGATTAACGCAAAGGACATTATCCTCATCATGAAGATAATGCTCGGTGGCAAGTAAGACAGCATCAATCGTTAAAAAGACTTCCCGCATCAAAAGACCTCCCGTCATGACGGGAGGTCTTTTCTGTATTTAACCTTGGCTGAGCCCGGAAGAAGTTCGCGCAAAGCCTTGCGGGAACGGAGCCGAGATCCGTGAGAACAGTTCTGCTGCCCGTGGGAACAGCTTTGATGGCCGTGGGAACAGCGCCAAGCCCGGTCGGCTTTTGTCAGTGAAACGAGTCGATGCTCAGCTTGCCGTTGACAATGTACATGAGCATCATGAGCACATCGCGTGCGTTAATCCGGCCGTCGCCGTTGAAGTCGGCCGCGTGCACAGAGCCTACGTTGATATCCCATCCTACGATCCTGCGCATGACCATCACAGCGTCACGCACACTGAGCGTTCCGCTGCCGTCGGCGTCGCCCGCCACGATAATGGTGGGGCCGTCGGCGCTTTTGGGCTCGCGGATGATCTCATCGCAGAAGAGACAGTGATACTCATACGCGCTGTCGCTCTCGGTTCGTGAGATGAACACATGACGGCCGAGGGCACGGTCGCCGTTTTGTACGATCGTACGCTCTGAGCACAGACTGCACTCGAGCTCGTCGTAGCCTGCGCGTATACAGCTTGACTCGTAATGCGCGACGGTCACATTGTTGTGGTTGTGCGGCGCCGTGTAATGTCCTTGGAGAGAGAAGGGCTCAACATGGACAGTTGTGTATCCGCCGAGAGTCCACTTGGAATTGAAAGCGGACATCCCGTTTTCGAAATCCTCGCTCCAGAGCAGAGTGCCGACCTGAGTTGCCGGATCAAAATCGGTGTTTTCTGACACCTTGATGTTGTCGAGCGCAAATTCACCCTTTGAATACAAAAGAAGCAGATTGGATGACGTTTTCCGGAAGGCGGAATTCTTAACAGACAGCATTTCAACGCCGTCACAGAAAATACGCACGGTATCGGATGCCACATTCACCGCGATACAATGCTCGTCGTAGGTGCCGTCGCTCTTTTTTGACCATGCAAAAGCCTGTCGGGCAAAGATATCCGCATCCTCGGGGCTGCTTGTGAACGGCAGATCGTTTTTGGCCACGATGAATTGCTGCATCTTAAAGTCGTATCCCGCGACTATCGTGTAGGACTGACCTATCCACGCGCCGACATAGCACGGACCGGACGGATTGCTGCGCTCGGTTACATCTACCGGAAGCACATCGAATATCACAGTCCCGTTTCCGCGGGAAAAGGGCTTGAACGACGATGCCATGTAATTACAGCCGAAATCTGCGTAGTATACGTGATCGATCTCGCCGGTACCGAGCGCGGGGACAGTCTGTTCCTCGATGTACGGGCATTTGACGCAGTGCCGCTCGGTCTTACCGTCGTTTAGTTCCGTGGCGGTCAGAGCCACCACGCTCTCGCCGAGAAGATGCGATCCGGGAAGCTCCGGGATCGTGGTGAGCCCCTTCTTGTATCCGCAGTATGTGCATTCGTTGTGTCTTGAGCCGTCGGCATCGCAGCGCGGCGCAATGTATACAAACTTGAAGGCGTGATATCCGTCGGCGCAGTACCTCATGGCTTCGGCAAGCTCGGCGCCGCGCTTGGCAAGCTCTGCGTTTATCGCTTCCTCGCTGTCGAGTGCGCTAAGGGCAAGCTGAACCTCTTCGAGCAGCTTTTCATAGAGCGCCTCTTTCCCGCGGGAGGGCTTGACAGCGGCGCGCAGCTTCTTCATAGCGTCGGCGACGGAATCGTCGACCGAGCTGTAACGCAGGGCATCCGTGATCGTCTGTGTGATCAGACGCATACCGAAGTCGTTCGGGTGGACCATGTTGTCACCCATGAAGTCCACGAACTCCTTGCGCTCCATCATCTGACGCTCGATCGCCTGCGGATCGGCGAAGGCAACTCCCTGTCCCGCATACTCCTCGGCGATCTCGGCGAGCACGCGCGCGTGGGACTCATAGCGCGAGCGGTCGAAGGTGTAGATATTTCCGTAGATCGAAGACACCAGAAGAATCTCGCACTCGGGCAGCCAATCCTTCACATATTCGATCTGGCCGACGATGTTCTCTCTGAATTCCTCGTCGGTGTAGCCTACGCGGTCAACGGAGGAATCATTCATCCCGTAGCACATAGTCAAAAGGTCCGGTTCTTTTTCGACGATCGTACTGTAAAGGGTTCCTTCGTTCCATTCGGATGTCGAGCCGCCGATGCCGGAGTTGATAACGGTCACATTTTTGTTGTTCCACTTCGCCCTCAGCGCGTCCTGGGTCATTTTTGGATACGCGGGAGCGTTCGGCCTGATCCCGAGGAAAGAGCTCGCCTGTGCTCCCTGAGTCACGCTGTCTCCGCAGGTGACAATGCGAAGACTCTGACCGGAGCTGAGCTTTTCCATCGTCTTCGGAAGCGCGTCACCGACGGCGGCCGGACGGCTGATGGAGAGGTTTTCCTCATGGACATAGGTGACCGCGATGAGCTGCCTTGAGAGACGGCTGCTTTCCTCCCAAAACTCCCAGCCGGGCTCGATCCCGGGCTCATCGCGCCGCGGATAGTATACATTCCAGTCATAATTGTTCGGATTCGTGTCCGGGTGTATGTAGCTGTAGTTGAAGGTTTCGATAGAGCCCGTCGGAATGATCACAAGCTCGCCCGCGTCGTTCAGCGTGTAGTCCACACCCTCGATATAGGTCTTGTCGAGCGTGTAGTTCTTCACATACAGGATCTTCGTCGCGGGATATATCAGCTTGAACGGGGCAAGTGTGCCGTCCTTCGCCGTAAGCGGGAACACACTCTCATTGACGACGACGTCGCCTTCCCAGAACGGCGTAGTGTAGATGCCGACATCGTATTTGCTGACATCGTACTGTGAATAGTCCTCAGTCCCGCCTGAGCGTTGATTCTCGGCGGCACTCAGAGCGTTTGCCCCGGCAAGGCTGCCGATCAACAGCACAAGAACGAGTAAAAAGCATACGGTTCTCTTTTTCATTCTCATTTCCTCTGTGAAAGAAATATACATTTATACTGTACCATGGCGCGGTGCTTTTGTCAATGTTTTTTTCGTTACTTGCCATTTTGAGGGCACTTTTTTGACAATTAGGTTGAATTCGCCCGGCCCTTGTGATAGAATTATATCGCCGGGGTGAAATCACCGGCAAATCCAAGCATACAGGAGCAAACGATGTTTAATATTACACCCGCTGTTTTTGCGGTCGGAAAAGAATACCAGATCATGTTTTACACCCCCCGTCCCGCCTATGTGTGGCTGACTGTAGGAGATCAGACATTCGACGATGCCGCCTGCGGCGCTATGCGCTCCGCACCGGGGATGCGCCGCATCACTGTGCCGATGAGCCTTCTCGACGAGGCGCGTTCATATACCATTTTTGTGAAGAATATCGGGAAGCGCGACGCGTATTTCACAAAGCAGTTTGCGGTTTGTGAGCGTACATATGAGTTTATTCCGATCCCCACCGACAGACCTGTCCGGGCGTATTCGATCGGCGACGCGCACGGTGATTGCGTGGGAACTGTCAAGGCGGCCCGCACCTTCGGAGATATCGATTTCCTCATCATAAACGGCGATGTCCAGAACGACAGTGCGCGCGAGCAGGAGTTTGTCACAATGTACGACCTCGCGGCGGAGTTGACAGGCGGAAGCAAGCCCGTGATCTATTCGAGGGGCAACCACGAAAACAGAGGGGGGGCCGCTGAGCTTCTGCCGAAATATATGCCGCTTCGTGACGGACTGACATACTACTCCTTCCGGCTCGGGAACATTTGGGGCATGGTGCTCGACTGCGGCGAGGATAAGGTCGACGAGCATCCTGAGTACGGCGGATCGGTGCGCTTCCATGACTACCGTCTGAGCGAGACAAAATACATCGAGCAGATGATCGAAAACGCCTCCGAGGAGTACGAGGCCGACGGTGTGGAGCACCGTATAGTGATCGTCCACAGTCCGTTCCCGTTCCAGGAGGGCGATCCTTTCAACATTGAAGAGGAGATATACCGTAATTGGTGCGCTCTGCTCAGGGATAAGGTGCATCTCGATCTGATAATCGCGGCGCATGTCCATGATTATTATTTCATCCGTCCCGGCGACGAGGCGGATCACCTCGGTACTCCGTGTCCGCTCGCGATCGCCTCGGAGGAGAGAAATGATTATTACGGCGGCGGCGGGTTCATCTTCGGAGATGACGGCATCCGCGTGCAGTATACCACAAGCAAGGGCGAAACACTGCTCGACGAAATGGTGAAAAAGAAGTAATCATACAAAACTCCCGCAAAAGCAACGCTTTTGCGGGAGTTTTGTCTTTTCATTTTGCGGCGAGCCTTTCCAGCGCCTCTGCAAGCTCTTCGACGGATGATGATATCCGCCCGCTCACCATGTCGCTCTTTCCGCCGCCGGATATATCGAGTGTGCGTTTCAGCTCGTCGAGCAGTGTCCGTGCGTCACCGCCCTCGCCGGCGGCTGTCACAAAGCTGCGGCTTGCGGTGTTCAGCGCAATTGCGTGACGAAAATGCGTCGAGGCGTGATTTGCGAGCGTGCGAAGCTCATCCGCTTCGAGCACGTCGGTGAGAAAAAGCGCCATGTCACCGATGACGGCGATGCCGTTTTCGGCGGAGAGGGAAAAGAGTTCTGCACAGCACGCCGACGTGACAAGCGCATCGCAGAGCCTCTGCACCAGCATCCGGCGTGAGAGCTTGTCAGATTTGATCTGAGACTCGATAGCCGCTACCGCGCCGGACAGCTCCTGAGGCTTGGCGGACAATCTCCGCGCGATCTCGCACACGCTTTTGTGCTCGGCGATATCGTATTCCAGCGCGTCGTAGCCCGCGAGCATGTGAAAGCGCATCCCGCCCTTATATCGCATGTAGGACACGAGCTTGATGCGTCCGATCTCGCCCGTGCGGCGGACATGGAGCGCACTGCACGCACAGCGGTCCACGTCCCCGATCTCCACGATGCGGACCTGTGTTCCGTCGGCGAATTCGCCCTTTGAGCGGTATTCGAGAGCGCTGAGCTCCTCGGTGGTAGGGAAGAACGAGCGCACCTCCATGTTGCGAAATACCGCCTCGTTTGCAAGATATTCGACCTTAGCGATGGTGTCGTCGTCCACCTCGATATCGAGATCGAAGGTGACGTCCTGGGAGCCGAGGTGAAAACCTACGTTTTGAGCACCGCAGAGGCGGTGGAATATGCCGCAGCATATGTGCTCAGCCGTATGGTTCTGCATCATGCGGTAGCGCGGCTCAAAATCCACGGTGCATTCAACATCTCCGCCGACTTTGCGGTCGGTTATGTGTATTATCTCGCCGTTTTGCTTGATCACATCGAGCACTCGCGCATCGCCGATCATGCCGCTGTCCGCGCACTGGCCGCCGCCCTCGGGATAAAAGGCGCTTCGGTCAAGCACCACCTGATATTGGTCCCCGATCGCTTCACAGCTTCGCACCGAGGCTCGGAATTCGGAAAGATACGCATCGTCATAATATAGCTTTTCGGTCATAAAATCCCCCAGCTTGTTCAATTGAGATAAGTATACTACCTTTTTTTGAAAAAGTAAAGAGAGATTTTGCCTGCGCCGTGTTTATCTGAAAGTCCTTGGTATATTTTTTCCGTTTCTGCAAAAAATACTGAAAACCAATAGAAACGGAGAGTAATATGAGCGACAGACTTATTGTTCCGGCAAGGCCGGTTTGTATAGTTTCCTCGGGCTCCTGCGTGGGCAGGGAGGAGATGGCCGGCCCTCTCGGAAAATATTTTGATATGACAGATGACAGCGGCAGCGAGGATCGCTTTGGCATGGATTCGTTTGAAAAATCCGAGGCTCAGATGCAGCGGATCGCGCTGGATATCGCACTCGGACGCGCCGGGATCGCCGCCTCGGATGCGGCAGCCGTCTTTTCCGGGGACCTTCAGAACCAGTGCGCCGCATCCGCGTATGCTACCTCTGCGATGGAGACTCCGCATTTCGGTCTTTTCGGAGCATGCTCGACATGTGCGGAATCGCTGATCCTCGCGGCGATTTACGCATCCTCGATAGCGGATACGGTGCTCGCCGTCACCTCGTCACACAACTGCTCGGCGGAGAGACAGTTCCGATTCCCGCTTGAATACGGAGCCCAGAGGCCGCCGACAGCGCAGTGGACTGTGACGGGAGCCGGAGCGTTTGTCGTATCGGCGTCCGATGATGCACAGAATTATGACAAGGCCAAGCTTGCCGACTGTGATAAGGCGGACAGTGAGTACGCGACTGACAACGCCGTCGGGGCGGACAATGCAGGCGGCGCAGGCGGCGCGGACGATAAAAACGGTAAGGACAACGCTGGCGGCGCAGAAGGTGCAGACGATTCCGAAAGAAGCGGCGGACGTCCCTCGAATGTTTCATATACCGCCGGGGACGGCGCGGTGCGCGCCTTCGCAGCGCGTACCGCCGGAGGCTCTCCGAACAGCGAGCCGATGCTGTTTGCGGACACCTGTACCGGAGACTGCGCCACATGCAATGCCTGTGACACCGCCTCCGACATCACCGATGATGCTCCCGACGCAAAGACCGACACAGAATTTGCCGACACGGACGGTTTCACGGACTTCACTCCGAGCAACCTCGGCGGCGTAGCCTCCCCGGACAGATCGATGTCTGCGGAGCTCGCGCCCCCCTTCCCGGAGGGCTTTGATGATGTCCACAGTGCCGACCACACGGACGCGGAGTTTTCCGTGCCGCTGACGGCGGACCCGCCTGTGGTAGAATACCAGGAGGTCAAAAGCTCCGGAAATGACGTGCGTATAATTGACATGCTCCCCGGAATCTCCCGCGATTTCGGGATAAATGACGCAAACGACATGGGGGCGGCAATGGCCCCCGCCGCATGTGACACGCTCGTGAGATATTTCAAGCTCACCGATATGGCCCCGAAGGACTACGATCTGATCCTGACGGGCGATCTCGGTGTGCGCGGAAAGTCTCTTCTCGCGGACCTGCTTGCCTCACACGGGATCGATACGGCCGGCAGGCTGGATGACTGCGGAGCGATGATCTACGACATCGATCGTCAGGACAAGCACTCGGGTGGGTCCGGGTGCGGTTGCAGCGCGTCGGTGCTCGCGTCGTATATCCTCCCCAGACTGCGCTCGGGAGAGCTTCGGGACGTACTGTTTGTTGCAACCGGAGCGCTCATGAATCCGCAGGCCCTCATGCAGGGGGAAAACATTGTCGGGATCGCGCATCTTGTGCACCTTCGGTCGTGCGGAAAGGAGAAGGTATGAATGTATTTTTGCAGTATTTGATGGCGTTTTTATGCGGCGGAGCGCTTTGTGCCATAGCTCAGGTGTTCATAGATAAGACGCGACTTACCCCGGCGCGCATCCTTGTGGCGTACGTGGTCGGCGGCGTTATCCTTGGTGCGGTCGGAGTGTATAAGCCCTTTGCCGAATTTGCGGGCGCTGGGGCAACCACGCCGCTCACAGGCTTCGGATACCTCATTTCTGAGGGCGTGCGCAAGGCTGTGGACGAGCGCGGACTGCTCGGCGCACTCTCCGGTCCGCTGGAGGCCGCGGCAGTGGGGATCACCGCGTCGCTCGTGTTCTCGTTTTTTGCGGCACTTGTGTTCCGGAGCCGTCCGAAGAAGTGACTTTGACGGGTGTTTTGTCAAAAAAGTATTGCCTGCAATAAGATAATAGAAAAAACGGCTCTCATTATGAGAGCCGTTTTGGCGTGATTATTTGATTATTATCTCAAGCTCGTTCTTCGCATAGCAGTCCGGACCGACCCAGACCTTGAACTTGCCGGGCTCGACGACATACTTGCGCTCGTCGTCCCAGTATCCGAGCTCCTTCTCGGTCAGACGGAAGGTGACGGTCTTTTCCTCGCCCGGAGCGTAGGTCTGCTTGTCAAAGCCCTTGAGCTCGCGGATCGGGCGGGTAAGCTTCGCCACGCAGTCGTGGATGTAGCACTGCGCGACCTCGCGGCCCTCGCGATCGCCGGTGTTCTTGACCTTGACGCTGATTTCGAACGCTCCGCCGTTCATGATCTCGTCGTAGGGAATCTCTGCACGCTCCACCTTCGCATCCGAGTACTCGAATGTGGTGTATGACAGACCATAGCCGAAGGGATACAGAGGCGTATCAAGGCTGTCGCGGTAGTTGCCGAGTCTGTTTCCGGGATAGTAGCCCTCGTTGTCGCGGCACGAGCTTGTCTGGTTGTAGTAGATCGGCTCCTGACCGGTGACTCGCGGCATTGTGATCGGCAGACGTCCGCTCGGATTCAGATCGCCGAAGAGAGCCGCAGTGAGAGAGTGCGAGCCCTGCGTGCCGTTGTGCCAGCCGTAGATGATCGCGTCGAAGTAAGGCTCGATGGACTCAAGCGCCAGAGGACGTCCCGCACGGATAATGGCGATCATGGGTACGCGGTAGCGCGCGACCAGCTTGATCATCTCCTTCTGCTCGGCGGAAAGCTCAAGAGAGGTGACGTTCGAGTTCTCGCCGTCCATGATCGGATGCTGGCCGAGGACAAACACAGCGCACTTTGTGTGACGGCTGTATTCAGCGAGCGGCTCGAGATATGCGGTGGACACAAAGGCTGCGTTCACATCCGGATAATCCTTGCGCAGAGCCGTCTCGAAATCGTCGATGCGGTCAAGGCTTGCGTTTGTGGACCAGCAGCCGAGGTTGAGCGACTTCTCGTTCACGAGATTTCCGAATACGGTGATGGGAGTGTCCTTTGAAAGCGGCAGAACACCGTTGTTTTTCAGAAGCGTCACGCACTCGTCAGCGAGGGAACGGGATACCACATCGTGAGCGGCGTAGTCGACCGGACGGTACTCGGTGTAAGGACGGTCGAACAGTCCGAGACGGAACTTGACGCGCAGGATGCGGCGGACGGCCTCGTCGAGCACCTCCATGGAGACACTCCCCTCTTCGACGCACTTTTCCACATTCTCAATGTATACCTCGTCGCGCATGTCCATGTCGATACCTGCGTTGAGAGCCTGACGGGCGCAGTCCTTGCGGTCCTCGGCAACGCCGTGGCGCTCGAGCTGCTTGACGGCGTGATCGTCAGATACCACAAAGCCGTCAAAGCCCATTTCGCCGCGAAGCACGTCGGTGAGCAGATACTTGTTCGACGCCATGGGATGGCCGGAGATGTCGTTGAACGCGTTCATTACGGTCTGACAGCCGGCGTCTACTGCCGCGCGGAAGGCGGGCAGATAGTAGTTGCGAAGAGTCTGATCGGAGATCTCTGCCTTGTGGTAGTCAACGCCGGCCTCGGCGCCGCCGTAGCCGACAAAGTGCTTTGCACATGCCGCCATGGAGTCGGGCGCACTCAGATCATCGCCCTGAAGTCCCTCGACAACAGCGCGCGCGACGGATGCGCCGACATACGGGTCCTCGCCGGGACCCTCGGTGCAGCGTCCCCAGCGCGGATCGTGGGACATGTCGAGCATAGGAGTGAAGGTCCAGTGCTGGTTGTCGACAGTTGCCTCCTCCGCGATGCAGCGGTATGCCTTCTTCACCATTTCGGGATTGAACGCCGCCGCCATTGCCAGCGGATCGGGGAACGCGGTGTGGTGACCGTGGATGACGTCGTGGCCGAAGATGATCGGAATTCCGAGACGGCTTTCCTCAACGGCGACGCGCTGCATTTCGTTGAAATACTTGCGGCTCCAGTGAGAGCCCTCGCAGTCTACATCCCAGGAGTCGCGCGCGCCCATTATAAATGAGCCGACCTCGCCCTTGCGGATTCTTTCCTTTATTTTCTCCTCGCCGCCGTCGTAGCCGTCGATCTGATTGATCTGTCCGACCTTTTCTGCAACGGTCATTTTAGCGAGCAATTCATCGATGCGTTTTTCGATTTTAGGATCTTTTTCTATCATGTTGTACCTCAAGTTAAGTTGATTTGCCAAAAGCACGGCAACATTACAGAGTAATTATATTGGAAAGGGAAGGGAAAGTCAAGCTTTTTTGCCTAATCGGCGAGATTTTATCAAAAACTTTTACTGTCCGGCGGTTTTTTTTGACATTATTCACGAGTTTTAGCACGTTATGAAAAAACTGTTGAAATTCCCGGAAAAAGCGTGTATAATCGTATGGTAGCTTTAGGGCAAAACATCCGTGGGGGCATTTTCAATGTGGCTGAAGGTTTTGGCAGGTATTCTGATTCCGTTTCTCGGTACGACTTTGGGAGCGGCGTGCGTGTTTTTTATGAAAAAGGAGATGAGTGCCGCGCTCAAGAAATCACTTACCGGGTTTGCGGCGGGGGTCATGGTTTCAGCGTCCTTTTTCAGCCTGATCCTTCCCGCGCTCGAGCAGGTGGAGGGGGCGGGGAAGCTTGCCTTTATCCCGGTGGCGATCGGATTTCTTTGCGGGATGCTGTTTTTGTTTGTGCTCGATCTTCTCGTGCCGCATGTGCACCTTGATAAAAGCGAGGAGGGGCCACGCAACGGACTGAAAAGAAATACGAAGCTCTTCCTTGCGGTCGCACTCCATAATCTGCCTGAGGGAATGGTGGTCGGAATAGTGTTTGCCGGGTGGATGTACGGCAATACGGAGATATCTCTTGCGGGCGCGACGGTGCTCGCGGTTGGGATAGCTCTGCAGAATTTTCCGGAGGGCGCCATTGTCTCCATGCCGCTTCGCGCCGAGGGTGTGCCGAAGGGCAGGACCTTCGTTTATGGAATGCTCTCCGGCATCGTTGAGCCGATCGGAGCTTTGCTGACGGCGTTTGCGGCGGGAATATTTCTTCCGATAATCCCGACTCTGCTCGCGTTTGCCGCCGGAGCCATGTTCTATGTTGTGGTCGAGGAGCTTGTGCCCGAAATGGCGCAGGGGAAGCATAATAACTGCGGCACGGTCTGCTTTGCGCTCGGCTTTGTTCTCATGATGGCTCTCGATATTGCCTTCGGATGAAATTTGCTTCTTCGAAATTTAAAAGGCCTCGAGTTGCCGTGATGTTCTTAACGGAGAATCGAGGACAGTAAGTACCCGGAAGGATTACTCCTTCCGGGTACTGCTGTTTTTTTGATTAATATTATTCCAAATATCCGACGCTGTCAAGAATTTGATTTATCACAGCCTTATTTTCAGAATTGCAGAATGCATACACAGCTGTTTTTCCAACTTGAATTGAAACTGTATACTGTCCTTTTGAATCCAAAGTATAAATTGCAAGATTTGCTCTTATAGTGGATGTCTCAATCATCGGAAATCCTCTTTTATCATTACGAACAAGCTCTGAACGTCCCTCACGGTATACATTTTCAGCGCTTTTCCTGTTATCAAATATGAAAAAATTGAAATGAATATCATCTTGAACAAATCCAATAGCTTTTTCAAGACTTGTATCCTGTTCCATATACGCATTTGTTCTGTCAAGCGCTTGATAACCGCATTTTGATATTGCCTCATCAACCTGTTCTATTGTAGCCTCTGGCTTGGGTGTAGAAACTGTCCATGCAAAAATGAGAAATATAACTAAGAAAGCAATGCAAACTGCAAAAAAGATATGATGTGGCTTGATTTTTATCACCAATTTATTTTCCTATAGTAACCATATGGAATTCTTTGTATAGCTTATCACAGATTAGTCAGGATCTCGAGACTCAGATCAAACAGAAGCTCGCGGGCGCTTCTGTTGCTGTACCAGTCGCGGTCGTCGTAGTTTTCCGTGTCGCACAAAATGTCGCCGCTGTAAAGAAGCTGCCCATATCGCATTTTTCGGAATCTGCATACGGCGGCAAGAGAAGCGCATTCCATCTCGACGACACCGCATCCCTCGCTCTTTCTGTATTCCACCATTTCGGCGCATTCGCGGTAGAAGCCGTCGGTGGTCCAGGAGGTCGTTTCAACACACGATACGTCGCGCGCGGCGAGAATGCATCTGCTCACATCAATAACATCGCGGTCAAGCTCCACAAAGCGTGACGGCGGAAGATAATAATACGAGGTTCCCTCGCCGCGAAGTGCCCGGCAGGGGATGATCACAGCGCCCGCCGGAATATCGTCGAGCACGCCGCAGCTTCCGCAGCAAAAGAGTGTCCGCACCCCGCGGCCGTAGAGATAATCGGCCTGCATTGCCGCCGACGCGCCGCCGACACATGCCTGGATCAAAGCTATCTCCTCTCCGGCGATCTCAGCGCGAAATATCGGAAACTCACGCATCTCCGACTGAAAAACACCGATCTTCACCGCTCCGGTCTTTTCGACAAACTCGTCGAGCACCTCGCCGAAAAACGTCATCAGACACTTTTCAGGCAGCTCAACCGGAGCCGTCGGCTCAATAACAGCGTTCGGCGAATCGCAAAACTCCAAAATCGGATATTCACCCTTGTGGATCATAGTGCCTCCCTTTAAACCTTGAAGCGCTCTCTGTACTCATCGTAATATCCTTCGAACGCCTCAGAGTGCTTGTTCTTTCTGAGATACTTGTGCGTATCGAATTCGTCGGATTCCAGCTCGATCATGGCGACCGCGATGTTGGAGCAGTGATCGGAAATACGCTCGCAGTTCGTGATCAGATCGTTGAACACAAAGCCCTGATCTATCGTGCAGTTGCCCTGCTGGAGACGGTCGACGTGGTGGATCTTCAGCTCGTCACAGAGCTGATCGATCAGCTCCTCGAGCGGCTCGACGCGCGCCGCCCCCGCACTGTCGGCGGATGTGAATGTCGATACCGCAGTATGAACGATCTCCGTGACCGCGGCGGTCACCACGCTAAGCTCGTGTGACGCATCCGAGGATAGGCGGATCCCCTTGTCGTTAAGTTCCTTCGCACTTTCCGCTATGTTCATTGCGTGGTCCGAAAGACGCTCGAAATCCGAGATGGTGTGCAGAAATGCCGACACATCCTGGTTCTGGCCCTCGGTCATTTCGCGTCCGGTGAGCTTTACAAGATATGTCCCGAGCGCATCCTCATATTTGTCTCCCAGCTTTTCGAGGCGCGATACCTCGGCGAACTCGTCCTCACTGTAGTGCGTGAGAAGGGCGAAAGCCCGCATGAGCGCTTCCTCGGCTTTCTCGGCCATCGTGTTGATCGACGCACGGCTCTGCTCGACGGCGAGCGCGGGATGCGCGATGAAGCGCTCTTCGAGTACCGGCACACTGTCCTTGCTTGCGCCACTCTTGTCCTTGACAAGGGCTTCCATGAGCTTTTCGACCGCCCGGATGAAGGGAAGTGCCACAATCAGCATAGCGAGACGAAGGATTGTATTGGCACCGGCAATGATAAACGGATCCGTGATATCGTTAAGGAACGAAAAATCGACAATAGCGTCTGTTGTGTAGAAAACGACGGTCAGAACTGCAATACCGAGCGTCGACGTCAGGGGATAGATGAACGCGGCGCGCTTGCCGTCTACGGTTGCACCTACTGCCGAGAGAAGCACCGGAGCTCCTGCACCGATTGCAATTCCCATGAGAAGGGGCAGCGCGCCCTCCATTGTTATCGT
>CAYVUJ010000008.1:0-12303 GCA_964454825.1 uncultured Lachnospiraceae bacterium
CTGTACGATCTCGGGGTCTACACGATCGCGATGGCGCAGGCGCTCTTCGGTCCGCCGCTCACTGTGCAGGGAGCGGCCACGCGGCTCGAAAACGGCTTCGAAGCATGCGGTGCGGCGCTGTTTGCGTATCCGACCTTCGTCTGCACGCTGTCGTGGTCGAAGGTCGCCAAAAACGCCGTGCCGTCGGTGATACTCGGCGAGCGCGGAGCGATCACGATCGACCGCACGAGCGAGCCGAAGGATGTGCAAATCCGCCGCGGCGCGGGTGAGCTTGAGCCACTGGGCATCGGGAGCGCCGAGAACAACATGGTGTTCGAGATCGCGGACTTTATCGCCGCCGTCGGCGGTGCGGACTGCTCTCACTTTACCGAGGACAGCCTCGAACGCGCGCGTCTTGTCGCCGCGATCGAGGCAAGCCGGGTATGAACTCCGAATATGCACGCACTCCCTTGCTCGGGGAGCTGGGGGACAATGTCCCACAGCGGGGTGTGGGGCGGCGCCCCACTGGGGTTTGGGGCAAAGCCCCAACGTAACATGCCCCGTTCTTCCCGTACTTCCGACGAAGTCGGAAGTACAAAAGTCGGAAGTATAAACGGAGTAAGCCGGAAGTACAACTCCCCCTAAGCGCACTTGCATCAAAGTCTGCACAGGCCCGAGTCTGCACTAAATGAAGGCCCGTCACGGCTCGCTGCATGTCTGATACCGCCATACTCCATGCCGCGACTTTCGCGCAGCTTCAAAGAGGCTGCGCCGGCGTACCCGGCAAAGCCGGGTGCGCAACTGCCAGGGCACGCCGGAGCAAAGAAAAACCGCCGGGAAGCAAACGCTTCCCGGCGGATATTGTTTTCCGGCAGCATACCGGATCGCTTACTCCTGCTCGCCCTCGAGCTCGGAGAAAATGTCATCGGACTCGTTCGCGGCGGACTCAAAGACATACTCCGGAGCAAAGCTCTCATCCTCGTCACCGTAGCAATCGTCCTCGGTGAAATCGCAGTCCTCACATTCAAAGGTAATCTTGAAATGCTTCTTGACCACCTTATAGATCACCGCAAAGCAAGCCGCCGCGGCGAGAACGATCCCGGCCGTGATGAGCACGATCTTGACGACCTTCAGTTCCTCATTCTTTTTCTTGAATTCCATATCTGTATCCTCCTGTGAATTAAAACCCAAAACCACACTCCGACGATGCCGGCGCGGCTGTTGTACCTATCTACATTATACCATGAAGCAAAAATGCTTGCTTGCAAGGGCATTTTTGCAAAGACGTCAACAGACGCACTTGCGCGAAGCGCAGGGCGGCGGATGCCGCCAAAGCATTGCGAAGCAATGATTTTATGCGTCTATTATACCACAATTCTCCCATCTTGCAACAGATTTTTTGATTTTTTCCAGAAAAACCGTATAGTTTTATCCGTCCCCTTGATTTTAATGCCCCTTGATAGTATAATATATGTTAGAAGATTGTTTGTGCCGACAATTTTTCGGCAAAACGGAGGTTGAAATGAAAAAACGGATCCTTATCGTCAGCTCTGCGAACGTCGACCTCATGCTGAATACCGACGTTTTCCCGCAGCCGGGTGAGACTGTTGTCTCCGAGGGGAATTTTGCCTACACCCCGGGGGGTAAGGGGGCAAACTCCGCGCGTCTTTGTGCCGCACTCGGATGCGACACGATCTTTCTCTGCCGTCTCGGGGACGACCGCCACGGAAACAGACTGCTCGACATATACAAAAACGAGGGCATCGACACCCGCTTCATTGAGCTTGACCGAAAGCTCCCGACCGGAATGGCGGCAGTGATCTGCTGTGAGGAGGAGAGCCGCATCATCGTGTATCCGGGTGCAAACGCCGCCCTCGGCGCCGCGTCGGTGGAGGAGGCTTTCACCACATACCCGGACGGCGCGCTCGTACATATGGAGATCCCGGACGAGGCGATCCTCGCGGCCGGGCGCTTCGCGAAAAAGACCGGAGCACGGCTGATCGTCGACGCAGGTCCCGCAAAGCCTGACTTCCCGTTTGATCAGATGGAGGGCATCGACATTTTCTCCCCCAACGAGACAGAGTGTGTCTCCTACTGCGGCATCGAGCCGACTTCGATGGACAACTGCGTGCGCGCCTGTATCGCGCTCGGACTGAAAACGGGCGCAAAGACCGTGGTCCTGAAGCTCGGAGCGCGCGGCGCATTCGTCTATGACGGGACCTACAACTTCATGATACCCGCGTACCGCGTGAACACTGTCGACCCGACAGGCGCCGGTGATGCGTTCACCGCGGCGCTCGGCGCACGTCTGCTTGCGGGGGATACCCTCGAGGACGCGGTCCGCTTTGCGAACGCCGCAGGGGCGATATCCACGGCACACCGGGGCGCATACGCTCCGCGCGAGGAGGAGATCCGCACGCTGATCGCGGAGCAGCTTATATGAGGCGCGTGCGCTCTCTTGCCGCCATGCTTGCGGCGGTGTGTCTGCTCGCATCCTGCGGTACGGCGGGCACACCGGAGCGCGATTTCGAGGCTGTGAGCGATCCTATCTGTGTCGACAATGTGAGTCCGGGGGCGCTTCTCGATTTCTTCTCCGAGGTCGCGATTGGATCCGAGTACGGCGAAAGCTCGGACACGCTGTGCAAATGGACGCACCGCATCCGCTATTTTATTGAAGGCGACGCCACCGACGCGGACCGCGAGCTCATCGCCCGCATCTGTGACCGCCTCAACACCATCGACGGCTTCCCGGGGATATACGAGACAGCCTCCGATGTGCTCGCCGATCTCACGGTGTCGTTTGTGACGCACGGGGAGTTGATGGCGAGCGCGCCGGAAGCAGCGAGCGAGAAATGCACGGGGCTCGCGTCATACGAGTGGGACGAGTCGACGGGGGAGATCACGCGCGCGTTCTGTCTCATCGACAGCTCGCTCACCGACGAGCGCGCGTGTACTCTCGGCGAGGAGTTTTTGCAAGCTCTCGGCCCCGCGCGTGATTCGTACATGTTCCCGAACAGTGTGTTCTATCAGGGCTACGCGCTGACGCCGTTCCCCACACAGCTCGACTTTGCAGTGCTCGGGCTTTTATATTCGCCGAGGCTTGAGGCGGGGATGAGCCGCACCGAGGCGATCTCCCGCGCGGCACAGCTGCTCGAGTGGAAGTAAGGTCCGCGGACGGGACAGCGCACAAACTGTAACGCTCGCACAAACCCGTCTCGGGGGGCCGGGGGACAATGTCCCCCGGGCAGGTTTGGGCGGCAGCCCAAGCGGGGGTGCGGGGGCAGCCGCCCCCGCGTAGCCACGCGAAGCGTGGCGGAGGTTTGGAAGCGGCGCCTCCAACATCGCAGAAGTCCGCGCCTCCGACTTCGTCGGAAGCGCAAAAGCTTGATATGTTGGGGCTTTGCCCCAAACCCAACCGGGCGCTGCCCGGACCCGCCAAAGGGACAAGTCCCTTTGGAATCCCGGCCAATGGGACTGTGCGGACCTCAATGTCTTTCATCCTATCCGAACCATCCCCTGTCACTTTCCACGGAGGCACAGAAAATGAAAAAACGCGAATTTCTCATACGCTATGTGGCGCTTGCGGCGGCATTTGTTTTCGTGTGTCTTCTCTACGTGGGACAGCTCATAAATTATCAGGTCGCCGGACAGGATTACTACACCATGACCAAAGCCGGTCGCACCTACACCCGTACCCGTCCCATCCAGGCCCTGCGCGGCCAGATCTACGACGCAAACGGCAAGCCGCTCGTAACAAATAAATACTCCTACTCGGTCAACCTCGACGCTCCCTCCCTCCCGCGAAAAAACACCGAGCAAAATGATTTCCTTCTTAGCATCCTCGAACGCTATAAAGCTCTCGGCGGAACATGGACATCTCCGGATTGCGCGTTCGTGCTCGATTTTTCGTCGGACCTTCCGGGTGCCTCGTGGAACGAGAGCTACATCCGCCGCGAGGACGGATCGTTTTCCGTTCTTGCGCGCCGGCTGTTCAAGATAATCGACGAGCTGACCGAAAAGGAGCGCGAGCCGGACACGCCGCCCGACGCCGCCGATTCCCTTGCGCGCATTCTTGCGCGGTACTCTCTCACCTATACCGAGGGCAAGGGCAAAAACCAAAAGACCTTTCTGACCTACGAGTCGAACGAGGACACCGCGACGATCCTCGCTCTGCGTCTCGATATGGAACTGAACAATTTCTCCGCCGCCTCTCCGTACCTCATGTTCGAGAACGCCGATATGAAGCTGATCACCGCCCTCACCGAGGGCTCGTCGCGCGGTCTCTACATCAAGACCGAGATCGAGCGTGTGTTCAACGCCCCCGGCTACGCGAGCCACATTCTCGGACGCGTCGGCAAGATCCGTGCTGAGGAGGCCGAATACTATACCGAGCAGGGCTACCGCCTCGACGCCATTGTCGGGATCTCCGGCGTAGAGAAGGCGTTCGAGAGCTATCTGCGCGGCGTCGACGGCGAGCTCACGATCACCGAGGACGCCGACGGCAACGTCATAAGCGAGAGCGTCACAAAGGAGAGCGTCGCCGGAAAGGACGTTTACCTCACCATTGACATCGACTATCAGAAGCTGGCAGAGGACGCGCTCGATGCGAATATCGCCTACATCCGCGAGAGCGCGACCCCTGTCGAGGGTGACCCGGACGGCTCCGACGCGAGCGCGGGCGCACTCACCGTCATGAACATAAAAACAGGCGCGATCATTGCGATCGCGTCGAACCCGACCTACAACCTCGTCACCTTCAACGAGGATTACGAACAGCTTCGCACGGACGAGCGCTCCCCGCTTTTCAACCGTGCGATAAACGGCACCTACGCCCCCGGCTCGACCTTCAAGATCGGAACCGCGCTTGCGGCGCTCACCGAGGGCACCATTGATCCCTCAACGCAGATCGAGTGCACCGGACAGTACATGTATTACGCCGAATCAAACTTCACGCCGAGCTGTTGGATACACTTAATGTACAGATCACAGCACGGCTGGCTCGACGTCTCCTCCGCAATCCGCGTGTCCTGCAACTGCTTCTTCTACGAGACGGGACGCAGGCTCGGCATCGAGCAGATGAACCGTTACTGCCGCGGCTACGGGCTCGGACAGCCGACCGGGATCGAGCTCGACGAAAGCCTCGGCGTGCTCGCAAGCCCGCAGTACCGTGAGGAAAACGGCCTCGGCCAGTGGTCTCCCGGAGACGTCGTACAGGCGGCGATTGGTCAGTCGGACAACCTCTTCACCCCGCTTCAGATATCCTGCTACACCTCGACGATCGTCAAAAGCGGCAAGCGAAACGCCGCGCATCTGCTCAAGGAGGTGCGCGATCACGCAAGCGGCGAGGTGTTGTACTCCTACGAACCGAAGATAATCGACGAGATAAAGCTGGATGAGAACGCCGTGAACCTCGCCCTCTCCGCAATGCGCGACGTTACCGAGGACACGACAGGCTCCGCGTCGCGTCTGTTCAGCAATTACCCGCTCGCGATCGGAGGTAAGACCGGAACGGCGCAGGTCGTGAGAACAGAGTCGCCGAACGCGGTGTTCACCGCCTTTGCGCCCTTCAGCGATCCCGAAATCGTCGCGACGACGGTCATCGAGCACGGCAACTCCGGTACGGACGCAGGCTTTGCCGTACGCGATATCTTCACGAAATATTTCAACATCGCCTACGCCGACGGCTACGACACGTTCCGCGACAGCTACCTGATCCAGAACGGCAAGGATCCCTTCACAAAGCCGGATGACGGCACAACCGATACAGATGATACAAACAGCACGGACACCGACAGCGGTGATCAGGGGGACGGCGGCAATGTCAACTGAGAAAGAATCAAGGCGCTTTGCCGATACGAAAAGGGCGGCGCCCAACGGTAAAGCACCGGAGAAACGCGCCGCATACGAGGGAGAGACGGCACAGTGCGCCGCAAAGGAATTCGACCGTGCGCTCGAGGAACGCTATCCGCAGGCCGAGTGCTCGCTCGCATACGAGGGCGATCCGTGGCGGCTTCTCGTGATGGCGCGCCTCTCCGCGCAGTGCACGGACGAGCGGGTGAACATCGTCTGCCGCGAGCTGTTCGAAGTATTCCCGGACGCACCCTCGATGGCGGCGGGAGACCTTGCCGAGATCGAAAACATCGTGCGCCCGTGCGGACTTTACCGCATGAAGGCGTCGTCCATCAAGGAGGCCTCCGAGATAATCGTCCGCGATCATGCGGGACGGATCCCTCAGGACATGGACGCTCTCCTCGCGCTCCCCGGCGTGGGACGCAAGATCGCAAATCTCGTGCTCGGCGACGTATACGGCATGGGCGGCATCGTCGCGGACACACATTTCATGCGTATATGCTCGCGTCTCGGCTTCACCCCCGCCGGAACGAAGGATCCGCTCCTCACCGAGAGGGTGATGGAGGCGCTGATCCCGCGCGACAGACAGAGCGCGCTCTGCCACCGTGCGGTGCTGTTCGGCCGCGAGGTGTGCGATGCGCGCACACCGCACTGCGATCAGTGCGAGCTGTCGACGATATGCACAGAGTACAAGAACCGCAGCAAATAAGATCGTCCGGCGCATGCTCCGGGACATGCCCACGGAGCAGAGTCCGTCCTATGCCGCGGCACATGGCTCGCCGCTTTGAGGCAAGATGCGCCGAACGGGGACAAACGCGGCACACCGCGCCGCATCTTGGCGTTTGATGCAATCCTTCTGCGCAAAATGTCCGGGCCTACACACATTTTTTCGAAAGGAACGTCCGAGTGCGGGCGCGATCCGAATACAATGCTGACTCACACTATCGCGGCGATCTCGACGCCGCACGGAAAGGGCGGCGTGGCAATGATCCGCATCAGCGGCGACGCCACGCGTGCCATACTTGACCGCGTCTTTGTCCCGCGCGGGCAGACCTCCCCCGCCGCCGCGCCGCGCCGCGCCGTTTTCGGCTCGATCTGCGACGGCGCTCAGGCTGAGCCTTCCGCCGGGGAGCCCCCCGTGCGCGCTGCGGAGCAAGGCGTCTGCGACGGCGAAGATATCCCCGTCCGCGCCGCCGGGAAAGTCATCGACACCGGTATGTGTACATTTTTCGCCGCCCCGGCCTCATATACCGGCGAGGATACGGCGGAGATCACCTGCCACGGCGGAACAGCCGTCACCGCGCGCGTGCTCGGGGCCGTCCTTCGCGCCGGCGCGAAGCTCGCCGGACCGGGCGAATTCACCCGCCGCGCGTTCATAAACGGCAAGCTCACGCTGTCCGAGGCCGACGCCGTCGGACTGCTGATCGACGCAGACACAGACGCACGCGCCGAGCTTGCCGCCACCGCCGCCTCCGGCGCGCTCAGCTCTGAGATCGCCCGCATTGCCGACAGCATCACCGAGCCGCTCTCCGCACTGTACGCCGCCATCGACTACCCCGATGAGGACATCGGCGAGATCGAGCCTGCGGACATTGCCGCCCGCCTCGAGCAAAGCGCAGCCGCACTCGCCGTACTCGCCGACACCTACCGGCGCGGAAGTGCCATCGTCGACGGTGTGCCGAGCGCGATCGTTGGTGCGCCGAACGCCGGCAAAAGCTCGCTCTACAACGCCATATGCGGACACGACGCGGCGATCGTCACCGACATTGCCGGAACAACGCGGGACGTGCTGTCACAGACGGTGTCATTCGGAGGCGTGACGCTTCTCATGCGCGACACCGCCGGGCTTCGCGAAAGCGGCGACGCGGTGGAGCAGATCGGCGTCGAGCGCGCAAAGAACACCGCCGAGGAGTCCGCGCTCGTGCTGTTCGTGTACGATCTTTCTCGCGCGCTCACTGAGGACGAGCGCGATTTCGCCGAGGACTTCGCGGCGCGCCATCCGGACTGCCAAACGATCGCGGTATTCAACAAATGCGATCTTTCGCGCGCGCTGTCCGAGGATGACGAGGCCCGCCTTCGCACACTTCATCGCGCCAGCGTGACAATCTCGGCGCGAAGCGGGCTTGGGACCGACACACTGGCGAGTGTCATCGCCGGTCTCTATGATACGCTCGGCGATCACAGCAACGATGCGGTGATATGGTCGGCGGCACAGCTTGCCGCAATCAGCCGCGCGCGAGATCTGCTCGGCGAGTGCACAGAGGCACTGCGCTCGGGGGACATGCCGGATGCCGCCTGCACAATGGCCGAGAGTGCACTCGAGTCGCTCATGCAGATCGACGGCCGCGGCGTCTCTGAAGAGATTGTCAACACCATCTTCGCCCGCTTCTGCGTGGGGAAGTGAGAACAAACCTGAGAATATGCGAGGGGAAACTTTTTGAAAAAAGTTTTCCCCTCGCACTCCCCTTCAAAAACTTTGAAAGGGTCAGACTGGGGGAAGCGTCTCACCATAAAGTTTGTATAAACCAAGTAGTCGGAAGTCCAGAGGGACGAAGTCCCTTTGGCGGGGTGTACGAATTTAGACAAAGTTCGGGCAGAATGACGCTTTGCGTCATTCGCGGAGATATGCCGTGAAACGGCATTTCTCCAGCACACCGGCACGTAAATTGGCAGGGCAGAACAAACTTCATGCCGTGTATGGCAACGCCCCAACATCGCAAGCTCGCACAAACGAACGCCCGGCGCGGCCCGTCAGACATTGGGCACCATCCTGCTTCGCGCCGCGCCGTTTCGCATCCGGCAAAGCCGGGTGCGAAACCATACGAATATCACCACTCACGGAGGATGACATATGAAAGCCAAATCTGAACTTACCGTCCGCATCGACAACGATCTGCTCGCCAAGGCCACCGCTCTGGCTGAGATCGAAGGCCAATCCCTCAACAACCACATCGTCGCCCTGATCCGCCAGAGCGTCGCATACCACGAGCGCGTCCACGGCAAGATCACCGTCCCCAAAACACAAAAGGAGGAGAAACTCTAAATGCTCCGAAGAACAAAAATGCTCTGTGCGGCTCTCGCACTGGCCTTTTCCGCCGCACTCAGCGCCACCGCCGTCTTCCCCGCCCTTGCCGAAAGCGAGGCACAGAACATCGTCGCCGACGCCGATTTCAGCGCGTGGGGCGACTACAATTACGGCGCGCTCTGCGATGATGACGTCAACACCTACGCCCAGTTCGGCTACGGCGAGACCGTCAAGATTAAAACTGAGAGTGCCGTCTCCGGTGTCTACCTGAAGTTTTACCTCAAAAGCGCCGCATGGAGCATAACAGCCGGCGATCAGACCGTCGAATGCGGACAAAACGGATTCGTTCACGAGTTTGTCGACCTTTCGGCCGCGAACGCCGCCTCGACCGAGCTCTCCCTCACCTTCCCCCGCGGGGCAAGCGTATGCGAGCTCGCGCTCTACACCGACGGCACACTGCCCGCCGACGTCCAGCGCTGGGATGTCCCTCTCGAGGGCGGCGCCGATCTTCTCATGTTCTCATCCCATGCCGACGACGAGCAGCTCTTCTTCTCCGGCATCCTGCCGGACGCCGTGGCGAAGGGAGCCGGAACGCAGGTGGTGTATTTTTGCAGTCATTCCGATACGCCCCAGCGCGTGCATGAACAGCTGAACGGCCTCTGGACCGTAGGCGTCAAATATTACCCTGTGCTCGGCATCTTTCCGGACCTGTTCTCCGAATCGCGCGACGCCGGCTGGCAGGTATTCGCCGCGCAGGGGTATGATGAGGATGATTTTCTCGAGTGGCAGGTGGAGAACATCCGCCGCTTCAAACCCAAAGTGCTCGTGATCCATGACGCCGACGGCGAATACGGCCACGGGACACACATCATAAACTCCGAGACCGCACAAAAGGCGATCGGCCTCGCCGCGGACAGCTCCGAGTATCCGTTCTCGCTCACCGCATACGGCACGTGGGACACGCCAAAGGTCTATATGCATCTGTATAAGGAGAACGAGATCGTCCTCGATTTTGATAAGCCGCTTGACTTTTTCGGCGGCAAGAGTGCGTATGAGATGTCCTGCCTCGGCTTTGCCGAGCATAAGAGCCAGCACTGGACGTGGTTCTACGAGTGGATGTACGGCACCGCGGGCGATCCGATCGAGAAGGCGTCCGAGATCACCGATTACAGCCCGTGCCGCTGGGGGCTTTGGCGCTCCACGGTCGGCTCGGATACACAGGCGGACATGTTCGATAACATCGTCCTCTACAAACGCGAAGGCGACGACACCGGAACCGTGACTGATGACACAGCAAACACAGCTGCCGTGTCCAATGTCTCCGGGACTACCGCAGAGCCTGGGCAAAGCACCTCACAGGGCGACTTTTTCCGCGACAGCAAGGTGACGAAGATACTTTTCGGCTGTGTTGCGGTCGTAATCATAGGGACGGTCATCGCGCTCATTGCCTCCGCAGTCAGTTCCCACCGCGAGGCAAAGGAGACCAAGCGCCGTGCGGCGCTCGCCGCCGAACGCTCCGAAGCGCAGGCACGAAGCGTAAGAGAGGCAAGACATGCACGCTCGGCACAGTCCGGCATGTCCGGTACGTCCGCCCGAAGCGCAGACCGCGAGGCACAGATCAGAGCGGCGCGCGAAGCACGGGAGCGCGGCGAGAACACGCACGACAAGCCGACCGACAAAAAATACTGATCGTGCTCGCCGCCGAACGCTCCGAGGGACACAGGCGCGGCGTATCAAGTGGCCACGCCAGGTGATCGCGCTTGGCTCCGTCCGACATGTCCGGCACGTCCGGCAAAGTACGGTACACCCCCACGTCCGCCGCATCCGTGCGGGGCAATCATGCCGTGCGTGAACGTCAGACAACAGAACAAACGCCCCGAGCGCGGTATCCTGAGACCGTGCCGGGGCCTTTTTGTTGCGTCAGGGACAGCACAGACTTCATTAACACGATCCACTTCGCAAAAAACGTCAAAATTACAAAAACCATGTAAAAATGTCGCAAAGCGCTTGATAGTCTGGCAATCCCATGATATAATCGAATCAACACATTCGAGGCCTTGTGCATTCAGCGTGCCCATTCCCGGGCCCTGCTGAATATCGCGAGCGATGACCCGAGTGCAGGCTTTCGTCCCTCCGCACTCCCATGAGGAGGACGTATCCCATATCGCCGAGCTTGAAAACCTCGAAAGGCCGACTCTCATAGACACACCTGAGCTCGACCTGAGCGTTCTCGACGCCATGCCGAGGCTGAGGGAGATCGGCCGCCGAAGCTCGGACGAGGAGGTCACCCCGCGGGGATCGTCGACACATCTGATACAGAAATGAGGAGGGCATTATGACGACCGACGACACCGCGCGCGACGCACGCTCATTCGTGCTTGACCGCATGATGGCCGAAGCAAAGTGCGATTTTCGATCCGCCGGGTACGATCTTAAAATCCTGCACGACCGGAAGGTGCGCATCATCGATTACATCATGACCCACGCCGACCTTGCGCTCACGGCGGAACAAATCAGATTTTTCGATGGCGCGTCCCCGCGCTTCGACCAGGACCGGGCGGATTACTTTGACGTGCTCGACCGGATGTTCGCTGAGGCATGGCGTCTCGGCGAAACACAGCTGGCGCGGGACGTCTGCGCCACGGTGCCGATCTATGAGGATGACATGGACGCCGGACGAAAGGCTGAGTTCGTCCTTCGCGGAGCGCGGGAGCTTCTCGCATCCGGCAAGCGCCACTATGCCGGCGAGCTCTATGCCAGTCTTGCGTGCTCGTTTCTCGGCATCGGCGAGCGGATCGTTTTTTGCGACCGTGCGCTCGAGTATCTCGACAAAGCATCCGCGGACTACGCCGCGGCGCTGGCACTGCGAAGGCTGCTCGGGCGCATGGCACACCGTCCGGAGCAAAAGCCGATCCATTACCATGCCTACGGCGAGGGAGTCCGCTGCCGGGAGGGACGCATCGTGACGACGATGGAGTTGTCACACGTTGCGCTCTTTTGCCGTCATGAGATGATCGACTCGCTTTGCTCCACTGTCCCCGTCCTGTTCGGGCCGGGCGTGATCGCCGACGAAACCCTCGATGTGGGCGCGGCAGCCCGAACGGATACGGGTGTCGACATCATCCGCCTGGAGGACGAGAGGGTGTTCTGTCAGGCGGACGGGAAGGAATACGTCTGCCGGGCCTTTTTGAGTGATCCCGAGATCACACCGACGGTGAAAAGCTGCTTCGCGCCTGGGGTGGGGCTTGTCCGTGCGATCCTTTCGGCCTCCGGTACGGGTCGCGAATATGTCTTTGATCTGTGCGAGTACGCCATAAAGGGCGGCGAGGGTCTGCTTCCGCTGTGCGTCGGCAACATCTGGCGATACAGGCAGCTCGGCTGCGGCAAAACGGTGTCACAGACGATCGAGCGGGAGATCGTCTCAAAAGCAGATGGCGAGTTCCATTTCG
>CAYVUJ010000009.1:0-12276 GCA_964454825.1 uncultured Lachnospiraceae bacterium
GTATCCGGCGCGGCGGCGGGATCATTCTTCGTCCCAGAAGCGCTCGAGAAGCTGTGACAGCGAGAACGGATCGGATGTAAAGCGGATGTGGCTCCAGTGCCGGGGGAAAAGGCGCTGGATCGACTTTTCGCCGTAGCGCTCGTCGATCAGGACCACGACCCCGCGGTCGGACTCCGACCGGATGACGCGCCCCGCCGCCTGCAGGACATTGTTGAACCCCGGATAAACGTAGGCATATGCCATACCGTCCTCGCGCGTCTCATCGTAATACTCGCGCAGGATGTTCTGTTCGGAGCTGATCGAGCCCATGCCTGTCGACACGATGATCGCGCCTATGAGCCGCTCGCCGGAAAGGTCGATCCCCTCGGAGAACATCCCCCCGAGCACACAAAAGGCGAGCTTGGTCTCCCCGGGGACAGTCGACTCAAACTCCGCGAGGAACTCGCGCCGTTCGGCGGCTTTCATTCCCGGACTTTGGAGGATGAGCGTCACGCCATCTGCCATACGGCGCAGTTTCTTTGCGACCTTGGTGAGATAGGCGTACGACGGGAAGAACGCGATGTAGTTCCCGCACCGTCCCTCGACTACGGTGAGAATGAGCTCTGCCACCTCCTCTACGGTAAAATCGCGCTCGGAGAGGGTGGTCTTGACGTTGTCGAGCGCCACGAGGAGGAGGTTGTCGCTGTCGTACGGCGAGTCGAGATCGAGAGTTTCGGCGTTCGGACAGCCACACACATCGGCGAAGTAATCGAGCGGCGATAGTGTCGCGGAGAAGAGGATCGCCGAGCGCGCCACGCTCATCGCGCGGTCGAGGAGCACGGACGGATCGAGGCAGAGAAGATGTGCGCTCAGCTCACCGCCGACACTTTGGGCGAAGAAGGTGTAATGCTCGTCGAACAGACCGCAGACGGAGACGAACTTGCGCACGGCGCTGTCCAGATGCTCAAGCTCGCGCGAGAAGGCGCTGTGCTCCCTCAGCTTCGCACACAGCGTGCGGGAGAAGGCGGCTGCGGAGTTTGCGAGGGATGGCACAAGCTCCGAGCTGCGGTAGAATGCGAAGCTCTCGCCGTCGTCGGAAAGCTCGCTCTCGCGGCGCAGGATGTCCCGGATCTCATCGATAGCCTCCGATAATGCTCCGAGCGAGCCCTCAAGCTCGGTGTCCCCGGGAAACTCGGATGCGATGATCGCGCGCGCCTGCGAAAGGAAGCGGTCACCGATGGCGGCGGAGTAGGTATCCCGCCCGCGCTTCGGGAGGTTGTGCGCCTCGTCGATGATGAATACGTAGCGCTCGCGCACATCCTCGAAATACCGCCGGAAGCGGATCGAGAAGTCGAAGATGTAATTGTAGTCGCATATCACAACGTCGCAGTATTCGGACAGATCGAGAGAAAGCTCGTAGGGGCAGACGGCGAACTCATCTGCGGCGGCTGCGATCACCTCCGCCGTGTAGCATACGCCGCCCTCGAGCAGGGCGAGCAGAGCCGCGTCGCGCCGGCTCTCGTAGGAGGCGCTTCCGAGCTTTGAAAGCATGGAGCATCCCCGGCGGCACCTTGCGGAAAAGAAGCCCTGCTCGCGAAAGGTGCACGATCGCTCTTTCGAGGTGATCGTGATGCTCCTCAGCTCCGGCGCAAGTCCGGCGAGGCGTTCGGCGGCGTCGGCAGCGGCCCGTCCGGTCACATTCTTCGAGCAGAGACAGAAGATCTTGTCCGCCTGATCGCGGCCGATCGCCCTCACGGCAGGATACAGCGCAGACATCGTTTTTCCGATGCCCGTCGGTGCGGCGCAGAGCAGGCGCGAACCGCTTTTTATCGCGCGAAAGGCGGAGGTTATGAACTCATGCTGTCCCTCGCGGACCGTGTGAAACGGGAAGGGAAGCTCCGCAAGCTGCGGCAGCGCCGCACCGTGGCGCGCTGTGATCCGGGCGAAGGGGACTGCGCGCAGAAGAAGCACCGAGAACATCTCACCAAGGCGCTCGGAATCGCAGTCCCAAAAGAGGTTTGTCACCTCGCCGTCAGGGTCGGTGAAGGAGAGGATCGTGCGCACACTGTCTGTGCCGTGCCGGCGTGCGAATAGGTACGCGGTCACGGCGCTGAGAGGTTCGAGGCTCTTTGCAAGTGACGCGGCACTCTGGCGCTTGCGTTTCTCACGGCAGAGCACCACCGTCGCGCGCGCGCCGTCGTCCGAGGTGATGTCCGCGCACGCCTGCACCTCGATACGAAGCGAGTCGACCTCGAACATCTCGCAAAGTCGGACATTGACCGCCGCGGCGCTGTCACTCGCGTCACTATCATCGCTGGAGGGGTCGAGCGGAAGCGCGCCGTCATAAGCGCAAAAGAGCGGCGCGGAGTTCTTTTTCCGGCCGAAGGAGGCGAGCTCCTCGGCGCTCAGTATGACGCTGTTGCTTTCGGGAGAATATTTAAATTTCACACGCTCTCCTTTCCGGCGATTGACAAAGCGCCGTATATTGAGTATAATAGATGTAGGATATGGGCAAAATACCGCCCGCGTGATATTTTTTGATATAAGGATCAGATATGGTACTGAATGAGAAGAAAACCACGGTGTCGTTCCGCTGCTCGGCCTGCGGAGCGTCCGTGCGCAATATGGTGGGAGTTTTTACGCTTTCGGCGGATATGCTGAGATTGAAATGTCCGTGCGGCGGGAGCGATATGACCATCGTTTCAACGAAAGATAAGAAGGTGCGGCTGACACTTCCGTGCCTGACATGTCCGCAGGAGCATTCGTTCACCGTCAGCTCCGAGGTCTTTTACGGACGCGATCTTTTTGCACTGTCGTGCCCGTATTCCGGGCTGGATATCTGCTTCATCGGTAATGAGGATGAGGTCATCGCGGCGTCGCTCGAGGCGGATCGCGCGCTTGGCGAGCTTCTCGGGGATGCAAGCGTGGAGGACGTTGTCTCAAGTCGGCAGTCGCCGTTTATGACCGATCCGCAGATACGCGAGATCGTCACCTTTGTGGTCGCGGACCTTGCGGACGAGGGCATGATCGAGTGCAGATGTCCCGAGGGCGAGCCTGGCGAATATGAGGCGGAGGTGCTCGACGAGGAGATCGTCGTGCGGTGCAAAAAGTGCGGCGCGGCGGCGGTCGTCCCCGCGAACAGCTTCACTGCCGCGAACGATTTTTTAAATGTTGAGCATCTGACACTGTACTGAGTAACCAAACTGAACACACAGGCATAATATAATATCAGAGCGGAACAAACGGCGGCCGCTCAGGGGACTCACCCGAAAAGCCTTACGGGGATCGTACGGTGAGGTTCCGTATAGCCGGCATTGCCGTCACGGCGGCAATAAAGAATATTATATGAAAGGAAGTCCACCTCTTTCGAGACGGACGAAAAAAGAAATGAACTGCCTGTGCAATATTCTCGATAACGACATTATCTGGATCATCCTCATCGCACTTCTCGTTTCCAACCTCTGCAACTCCAGCTCCTGCCCCTGCAGCGGCGGCAGCTCCTGCGGCGGCGACAGAGACTGCGGCTGCTATCGCGGCTGAGTAAGCTCCGGCCTGGGCGGGGCGCACCCCGCTCCCGCCCCAGTCTGCCCGCCCCATGCCCGGATCGAGCAGACCCGACCGGGGCGAGCAGACCCCGACTGAATTGAGCAGATCCCGACCGAGGCCGAATAGCCTCCAACCAAGCCGGATAGACTCCGGCCGGGCCGCCCCGTGAAAACGGGGCGGTCTTTGCATTCTATAAAAGCCGCCCGAGGGCGGCTTTTATGCTGTATGATTGAATGCTCAGATGCCGTATTTTGCCATCTTCTCACGAAGGAAGTCAGCCGCCATGCGGATGTCCTTCTCGGGGGTGGCGCCGACCTCGCGCTCGATGGTGAGGAAGCCGTCGTAGCCGGTCTTCTTGAGCTCGGGCAGATACAGATCGAAGTTGACACCGCCTGTGCCGAGCGGGAGCTCGATGAACTCCTGACCCATGGCGAGAAGAGCGTCGTGATCCTTCGCCTCGTCGCCGACGATGATGTTCACATCAGCCGGGAGGCTCGCATCGAGCTTGACGCCGTCCTTAGCGTGGGTGTGAACGATGTACTTGCCGAGCTCGTGGACAGCCGTCTCCGGGCGGTCACCCGCGACCATGACGAGGTTGGCGGGGTCGAAGTTGACGCGCACACCGCCTGCGCCGAGGCTGTCGAGGAAGCCGCAGAGGACCTTACCGGTCTCCGGACCGGTCTCAACAGCGAAAGCGGAGCCGATAGAGTCAGCGTATCTTGCAAGCTCTGCGCAAGCCTTGCGCATGACTTCCTTCTTTTCGCACTCCTCCTCGGGAACGGTGCCGATGTGGGTAGTCACCACGTCGCACTCAAGCTTCTTTGCGAGGTCGATGACCCTCTTGGAACGCTCGACATAGAACGGGTTGTTCTCGGCGTCAGCGAAGCCGGTGCCGAAGTCGCCGCAGATCGCGGAGAACACCAGGCCGTTCGACTTGACGATGTCGAGAGCTTCCTTCAGATGATCGTCTGTAACATCAACATTGAGATATCCTCCGGTGGCGTATGCCTGGATGCCCTGCGCGCCGATAGAGGCGGCCATCTCCACACCCTCTCTGAAGGGAAGGCGGAAGGACTCAACGATTACACCTATTTTCATAATAAGCTCCATTCTGCCGCCGTATAGCGGCGAGTGATTTGCATTCTTAGACCGCACGGGCCTTTTTCGTATATTTTACAGTTTTGCCGGTACGCTGTCAAGTATTTTCAAACATTTTTTCAGAATAATTGCGTGACTGCCGCAATAACGCAAAATTTCCCGCGAGTGTATCGGCTCAGGAGCGCTGGGCCTTTTGATCGCGTATGTCGTGGCCGACGAAAAAGAGCGGGGTATAGTTGAACAGCAGGCGGCTTGTGATGCGGTCGTCGTACCGGCTCCGGAGTGCGTCCTCGGTGAGGTTAGTGCTGATGATGGTCGGCCGCTCGGCGTTCAGGCGTGAGTTGACCACATCGTAGAGCCACGACACAGTGTACTGCGTGGTGATCTCCGCGCCGAGATCGTCGATGATCAGCAGATCGCAGTCGAAAAACGCGCGCTCCGCGCCGTCGCCCTCAAAGCCGTCGCCGAAGCGCTGGCGATTGAACACCGCGAAAAGCTCCTGCGCCGGACGGTAGAGGACATTGTATCCCTTCTCGACCACGACGCGTGCGACAGAGGTCGCAAGGTGCGTCTTTCCGAGTCCGGTCCCGCCGATCATGAGAAAATTCTCCGTGCTCTTCTCCGTGAACCCCTTCGCAAAGGAGTAGAGACGCGCACCGATCGCCTTCATTAGCGCTTGCTCGCGGCCGGCATAGTGGCTCAGAGAGAAGGTCTCGAAGCTCTGCGTCCTGATGAGCTTGCCGATTCCGGATGCCTCGAGCGACGCGAGCGTCAGCTCGCTGCGCAGACATGAGCACATCTCAAGTCCGACAAAGCCGGAATCCGAGCATTTTGCGCATCGGTATTTGCGATCGGCCGCATCCGCGGCATAGCCGTGCGATACGAGAAGCTCGCTTCGCAGACGGCGAAGCTTTTCTGTCTCGTGGCGTACGGATGCGATGTCCCCACCGCCGATCGCCGCCTGCAGTGCCTTCAGTCCCGTCGCCTCGAGCTCGGCTGAAAGCGCCGCGAAGCCGGGAACTGAGGCGGACAGCTCCTCCAACTTCCTCTTATAATTCTCTTCGTCCTGAAGAAAGCGGTTGCGGAAGTTCTGTGACGCCTGCTCTCTGAGGGAGCGCTCGTTTTTTGTATCCATGATCCGTCCTCAATCAATCCTCAGTTTTTGTCGGTGTCGCCGTGCGGCGGCTCCTCGCCGTTCCATACGTTTTCGTAGAAATCGTTTCCGAATGAGCGGCGCAGCGCCTTTTCGAAAAAGTCGTCGTCCGTCTCAAAGCTGGAGATCGTCTGTTCGGCGGGCTTTTTCTTACGCTCGGGGGGCTTTCGGGATGTCCTCCTTCGAAAATCCTCCTCGCGCTTTTTGGCTTCCTCGGCGCTTTTTACACCGTCCGCTGCCCATGCCTCGATTATCGCGTTCGCGTATTTGAGAGAAGCGTTACCGGTCGTACTCACCGTGAGCTCGTAGGCGAGATCGATCATCTCGCCGTTTGTGCCGAGGATGGCCCAGCGTTCGAGCATTTTCTTCTCCGCGGGGGTGAATACGCGGCTTCCGAGCCCAAAGAGTTTGCGCACCTTGCCCTCGAAGGAGTGCGCTTGCTCCCGGTGGGCGATGTATTCGCGCAGGTCATTGTAATCCGTGATCCCACGGTCGTGAAGCTCGATCGCTAGATTCTCGATCGCGCGCGGGGTGAGGCGGTTTTCATTCTTCAGGCTGTCGCACAGAAGCGCCACATAATCAGAAGTAACGCCGAGATAATCGCATATCCCCACGATGCGCTCCGCCTCTCCGGAGTTGAGCATGCGTCCCATCTTCTGCTGACAGTATTCGATGAGCCATGCGGTCGATTCCGTGCCCGCGTGCTCCGCGAGCTCCGGGATCGTGAGATGAGGCGTGCTGTTGTCGAGAGGAACGGCACTGTCGGCGGCGCCTGTCTGGCTGCCGTCGGCCTCGCCGTCGCCCTTGGAGGGCTTGTGCCTGCCGGCAGATACTCTGCCCTTGGCGTGCCCCCGTCCGTCGTCGGCGCTGTCATTGCCCTCGAAGCCGCTCCCGGCACTGAACCCGGCACCGATTCCGGCACGGATATCGCCGGAATCGATATCCGTGCCTTTTGCTGCGACCGCGCTTTTGGCTGTGCTCGCATGCGCATCCGCGCTCTCGACGCTGATCACCCCCAGCGCGGCCCAGTAACGCACAGCGCTCTCGAGCGCCTCGATGCTCATTTCGAGCTTATCGGCGCGCTTCTTTGCGCTGATACCCTTGTCGGCCGCGAGGGAGATCAGGACCGCGAGGCTTTCGCGCGAGATGTTACCGAGCTTGTCGGCCGCGCTCTTCGGCAGCGTGATGACATCACTGCCGTAATTAAAGCTGTATTTCATATGGCGTGTCTCCGAACGGCCGCCGATATGTTACAGATTCTCCATCACGTAGCTGACAAACTCCTCGCAGGTGCATCCGGTGTCGCGTCCGGTGATCTTCAGCTTTTTGTCCTCAAACATGCAGAAGTCGAGCGCCTTCTCAAGACGCGCAGATTCGTCTGTAAAACCGATGTGCGAAAGAAGCATCACGGATGCGCGAAGCATGGAGCAGGGGTCGGCGTAGATGCCGCGTCCCTCCTTCATCATGCGGGGGGCGGAGCCGTGGATCGCCTCGAACATCGCGTAGCGCTTGCCGAGGTTTGCACTTCCCGCCGTGCCGACGCCTCCCTGGAACTCCGCCGCCTCATCTGTGATGATGTCGCCGTAGAGATTCGGGAGAATGAACACCTTGAAGTCCTGACGGCGCTTCTCGTCCACGAGCTTGGCGGTCATGATGTCGATGAACCACTCGTCGGTCGTGATATCCGGGTACTCCTTCGCCATCTCTTCACATATACGCAGGAACTTGCCGTCGGTTGTCTTGATGATGTTCGCCTTTGTGACGACGGAGACGCGGTCCTTCTTGTTGTTCTTTGCGTATTCGAACGCGAGGCGGGCGATGCGGTTCGTGCCCTCGGTCGTGGTGACGCAGAAGTCCATGGCAAGATCGTCGGTCACATTGACGCCGTGCGAGCCGACAGCGTACGAACCCTCGGTGTTCTCGCGGAAGAAGGTCCAGTCGATGCCCTTGTCCGGCACCTTGACCGGGCGCACATTTGCGAAAAGATCGAGCTCCTTGCGCATTGCGACATTCGCGCTCTCAATGTTCGGCCACGGATCGCCCGCGCGCGGGGTGGTGGTCGGTCCCTTGAGAATTACGTGACACTTTTTGAGCTCGGCGAGCACATCGTCCGGGATAGCCTTTCCGACGGCGGCGCGGTTTTCGATCGTCAGGCCGTCGATCACGCGAAACTCAACGCGCCCTGCGGCGACTTCGTCGGCGAGCAGCTTTTCAAGGACGGTCTGGGACGCCTTGGTGATCACCGGGCCGATGCCGTCACCGCCGCACACGCCGATGATGATCTTGTCAAGAGTCTTGTAATCTATGAAATCTCCGGCGGCGTTGATGCGCTCCACGCGCGCAAGCTGTCCTTCGAGAAGGGCGGCAAATTTCTCACATGCGTCCTTGATCTGTGCTTCGTATTTTGACATTTTTTTGTCCTCCGTGTATTAAGATGTAGTTTTTTGACTTGATTTATCATTCAAACATTCCGATCGGAAGCGACCGGGATGTAAGGAACTTACAAAGTAGTTATGCAATTGCAGAAAATGCACTTAGGCAACTGTATACAACAAGGCGATTGCCCTGTAATTACAGGCGGATCGGGGATATTTGGACAGTTTTGAACACATGTTCAAAAGCATGTTCAAAAATTAGGCGGAAGCATAATTAGGAAGGTGCATAATTCGGCGTGCGCCGAGGTGATTTTGATGGTATTTTATGTAAATCGCGGTCGATTTCGCGGTATTCGGGGACTCTCGTCGACGAATGGCATTTTCGGCATGTGAAGTTTGTCGAGCGGAGGCGAAGTTTGTTTTCTGCGTCCGCATAATATCTCCGCCGGCCTCCGGGTGCATCAAAGCCGGCGCTTTATCGGAACGAAGATCCTGTCCGCCTCGGCTCCCTCCTCGGAGGCGTATGCGTTCAGCGATACATCACCCCGGACACCGGCGAGATACTCATAGTACCCCTGCGCCGCGACCATCGCGCCGTTGTCGCCGCACAGAGAACTGTCGGGGACAAAGAACTGCGTCCTGCGGCGTCGGCAGACGTCGGAAAGCGCCGCACGCAGGTGCGAATTTGCCGCGACCCCGCCGGACAGGACTACATTTTTTGCGCCGCGTTCGTCCATCAGCGCACTGAGCTTGTCTGCAACCGCGCGGCACACAACGTCCGAAAAAGAGGCGGCGACGCGCAGGATCTCGTCTGACGGAAGCGCCTCGTCCGGTCCGAGGGACAGGCGCTGGCGCATCGTGTGGACATGGTTTATAACGGCGGTTTTCAGGCCGCTGAAGGAAAAATCAAGACTGCCGTCCCGAAGGGCCGGGGAGGGAAGCGTGATTCGCTCGCAAGCCGCCCCGTCTGAGGCGAGGCGGTCCATCGCCTGGCCGCAGGGATAATTGAGTCCGAGCACGCGTCCGACCTTGTCGAACGCCTCGCCCGCCGCATCGTCGCGGCTTGCGCCGAGCTCCTCGAAGTCGGTGAACGATGTGACCTCATAGAGCGAGGTGTGTGAGCCGGATACGACGACCGCATAGAACGGAGGCTTCAGCTCGGGATATTTGTAGTACGCCGCCGCCACATGAGCCTTCATGTGGTTGACGGGCACGAGTGGAGCGCCGAGCGAGAACGCGAGCGCCTTTGCGTAATTCACGCCTACGAGGAGCGAGCCGATCAGCCCGGGCGCGGCGGTGACCGCCACGGCGTCGATGTCGGCGTAGGCGATCCCGGCCTCCTCGATCGCACGGCGGGAGACCTCGCATATTGCTTCCGCGTGGGCACGGCTGGCGATCTCGGGGACAACGCCGCCGAAGCGCGCGTGCGTCTCGATCTGGGTCGCCACCACATTGGATATGAGGCGCAGACTGCCGTCGCTGAAGTCGCCGACAGCGGCGGATGTCTCGTCACATGAGCTTTCAATTCCGAAAATTATCATCGCTTATCTCCGAGTCATGGTTGATATGCACGGCGAAAAATGCCCGTACACCGGGCGATCCCGCCCGGCGGACTTGCCGCGTAGAGCCGTGCCGCACTTAGGGGAGAGCGCGGCTCATCACGACCGCGTCCTCTGTTGGATGTCTGTAATAGTTTCGTATCGTGCGCACCTCGGTGAAGCCGAGGGATGCGTACAGCGCGCGTGCGTGCGCGTTGGATGAGCGCACCTCGAGAAAGCATTGCGTGGCCCCGCGCTCTGCCGCGCGTGCGAGCACCGTCCTCATCAGGGCTCGTCCCGCACCACAGCCGCGTCGGTCCGGGGCGACTGCGACAGACATCACCTCCGCATCCTCAAGGATTACGGAGAACATCGCATAACCGAACACCCCGCCGGTCTTTTCGTCGCAGTTGCCGGCGCCGCTTTTGTCAGCGTTGCCGCCGGAGTCGCCTTTATTTCGACCGCGATCATAGTCGCAGTCCACGCCGACGTCCTCAATCACCGCAAATTCGGTGATGCCGCCGCCGAACGCGTTTCGCAGGGCTTCCTCGCTCCACGGATCGCTGAAACACGCGCTCTCCAGTTCGTGGATGGCGGCGAGATCACAGCTTTGTGCGCGGCGCACTGTCATTGCTCTTCTCCCGAAGATGCGCCGGATTTTGGCGGTGCGCCGAATTCGAGCGTCAGCGCCTTTTCGATTGCCGCGAGGCATCGCTTGTATGTCCCGATATCGCCGCCGTATGGGTCGGGGATGTCGATCGGCAGGGCGAATATCTTCTCCGCATATTGCGGGAACGCAGACATCAGAGCCATCTGGTGTCTGCGCGAGATGCCGTACACCCGCGCCGCCGCGCGAAGGTGGCCTTCGGTGATCTGAGTCGATATATGTGCGGCGAAATCATTCGTCGGCGCCGGGCTTATCCCGCGCTCGGCGAGCGCCAGACACGCATTGTCGCTGATTGGCCCGCCTGATGCGGCAAGACCTGCCGATGCGGCGATTGCACGCCCGGGCCACAGTGCGTTGAACAGCGCCGCCGCCATCGGACTGCGGCAGGTGTTGCCGGTGCATACGAAGAGATAAAGCTCCGGGATCTCGGAGGTGAAGAGAGAGTCTTTCTCCTGAAGTGTCAGAGTGTCGGACATTGCGTGCTCCTTTCTTGCTGTTTTGATATCCGCGCATGGCCCGGTGGTCTGCGGATGGCCGAGTGGGCCGCGCGCCCGGCGAAACGGGGATCGCACCAGGCCCTGTGTCTTTTGCGCGTCCGGCTCAGTAGCCGAATTGTCCGCTGAGGCTGTCATCGTTGTCGATCCAGTCAGGGACATCGTAGACGGTGAAGTCGCTGTCTGTCTCCCGGACGATCACGCGGCTGATTCCGGCGTTTATTACCATGCGCTTGCACATCATGCAGGAGCATATCCCCGAGACGATTGCCCCGGATTTCGGGTCGGTGCAGACCATGTAAAGATCTGCGCCGAGCATATTTTCCCGCGCTGCGGAGATGATCGCATTTGCCTCGGCGTGGAGAGCACGGCAAAGCTCGTAGCGCTCTCCGCGGGGGATGTTGAGACTCTCGCGAAAGCAGTGGGCGAGATCGGTGCAGTTCACCCTGCCGCGCGGCGCGCCGTTGTAGCCGGTGGAGATTATGGAGTCGTTTTTCACGATGATGGCTCCATAGCGCTTTCTCAGGCAGGTGCTCCTTTCGGAGACGGTCTGAGCGATGTCGAGATAGTAGTTTGTCTTTGAGACGCGTTCCATGTCATGAGCCTCCGGTGCAAAAAATCTACTCTATATTATATCTCATCTCAAAAACGAAATCAAGAGGGATGGGGAAAAATAGCGCCGAAACGAAAAAAACGACGCAACGTGAGTTTTTTCGCCTTCTTGGGGACGATCGCCTTGGGGGGATTTTTCGGCATCTTTGGATGAATCGTTTGGGGAGATCACAAAAATGCTCGCCCACACATTTTCTGCAAAAGCCGAACAGCGGATTTGAATGTGCGGACGCAGCTTCCTTTTTTTCGACGGAAAAGTCCCGCAGGGCGTTGATTTTGCGGATTTTTGAGGTCGTTTGTCAAGGCCTCTCAAATTATGTCACAAATGCCGAAAAAAATCGAAAAAAGTAAAGATTTTTTTGGTAAACCCCCTTGATTTTTATGCAGCTGTATTATATAATAAAAGCAGCAAAAGTGGGGAATTGTGCAGAGCTGACCCTATTTTGAGGCAAAATGGATCAAAATTGCACGATTTGCCCACGAATTGACGATTTTATGTGAAAAGGAGGCGACCGAGATGCTGTACGGAATGTTCGAACACAGTCTTGATTCGAAGAAGCGGATAACGATACCCGCAAGGCACCGCGAGGCACTCGGCGCCGTCTGTATTCTGATGATGAGCTCGCTCGGGAACCTCACGCTCTATCCGCTCGCGAAATGGGAGGAGATGGTGCGTGCGATCGACGAGCGTCCTATCGAGGAGCGCAATGAGCTTCGCGACTGCGTATTCGCTGTCTCCGCCGAGGTGATCCCGGATTCCCAGGGACGTATCCTTATCCCCCAGAACCTGCGGGATTACGCGGGTCTCGACCAC